>JAUZFY010000269.1 GCA_030840185.1 Microbacteriaceae bacterium
GGAGGGATGGCACCCACAAGGTCGAGCACCGTGAATGGTCCGCCGCCGCTTGCCCGAGAGGCGGCAAGACCGTGGATGACGGATGCCGTGACCGCGAGCCGGGCGAGCATCGACGAGTCGGCCGCTATCGCGTCGGAGTGGGTCGCCACGAGGGCGCCGAGCACACCGCCAAGCGCGTCGCCCGCCCCGGCCGTCGCGAGCCAGGCCGGTGCGGAGGCGGCGGCGAGCCGGGTCCCGTCCGGCGCGGCGACGTAGGTGCGATGTCCCTTGAGCAACACCGTGACCCCGAGCTTTTCCGCAGCGTTTGCCGCGGCGGATCCCGGATCGCCGGCCACCTCGTCCCGGCTGAGTCCGACTATCGTGGCGAGCTCGCGGAAGTGCGGGGTGATGATGGTCGCTCCCGCTGCCTGCCCGATCAGGTCGAGCGCTCCGGCGTCGATGACTATGGGAACTCCGGAACCGAGCGCGGTGCGCAATCGGTCGGCTGTCGCCGGCTCGCGAAGCGAGGCATCCATCCCAGAACCGAGGAGCCAGGCCTGTACCCGTCCGTCCGCCGTGACCGCCTCCGGGCGGCGCTGCAGAACGAAAGTCGTCGGCCGATCGTCACCGAGATAGCGAACCATGCCGACCCCGGTGTGCAGTGCGGCGTCGACGCTGAGCACCGCCGCGCCGGGATACGCGGTCGAACCCGTGACGACTCCGAGCACCCCACGCGAGTACTTGTCGTCGCCAGGTTTCGGCACGGCGATAAGACGACCGGCGTCTTCTGGCGTCCACTCCGTGTATGAGCTCATGGCTCTCACGATAGTTTGGAAGCCGTGGCCGACACGACGACAGCGCTGACAATTTCCGATCGAGTGGTCGTTTTCGACTATGGCGAGGTCATTTCCCGGAGTCCGAGCGAGCGACACCGCTTGGATCTGCTCGCCGTGGCCGGCGTCGATCCCGCGGCATTCTGGGCCGCCTACGAGACCCATCGCGACGGGCTGGATGAGGGGACCACGAGCATCCGGGACTACTGGAAGCTCGTGGCGGCCGACACCGGGGCGACCTGGTCGGAGTCCCGAATTCACGAACTCTGGGTCGCCGACTTCACCGGATGGTTGAGTGTCGAGCCGCGCACCTTCGACGTGATCGCGGACCTGCACGCCGGCGGCACAAGGGTCGCCCTGCTCTCCAACGCCGGCTTCGACTTCGCTAGCCCGTTCCGATACTCCCCCATGGCCCGCTTCTTCGAGCGCATGTTCATCAGCGCCGAGATGCTGAAACTCAAACCGAACGCCGAGATCTACCTTGAGGTTGCCCGGGAACTCGGAATAACTCCGCACGATATGGTCTTTGTTGACAACAAGCAGGTCAATGTGGACGGCGCAAAGGCACTCGGAATTACCGCGCACCACTACGTCGGTCCGGTGGAGTTGCGTCACTTCCTTCAGACCCTCGTAGACAGGTAAGCATGCAGACTCCGGCCATTTTCACGCCGTACACCATCGGTTCCGTGACCCTCCGCAACCGCCTCTGGGTCTCTCCCATGTGCGAATACTCGGTCGACGACCAGAGCGGCGTGCCGAACGACTGGCATCTCGTGCACCTCGGCGCCTTCGCTCGTGGCGGCGCCGGCCTCGTGATGACCGAGGCCACCGGGGTGGTCGCCAACGGGCGGATCACGCCGCAGGACGTCGGCATCTACACCGACGAGCAGCGGGACGCCTGGGCCAGAATCGTGTCGTTCATCCACGGGCAGGGCGCTGCCGCCGGCATCCAGCTCGCGCACGCCGGTCGCAAGGCCTCCAGCTACCCGCCGTTCGCCGAAGGGACCGGATCCGTGCCGCCTTCCGAAGGCGGCTGGCCGACGGTTGCCCCGTCGGCGGTCCCGTTCGACGACTACGACGTGCCGACCGAGCTGGATGCCGCGGGCATCGCCCAGATCGTCGCCGATTTCGTCTCCGGCGCCCGTCGAGCGCTCGATGCCGGATTCGACGTGCTCGAGGTGCACGCCGCTCACGGCTACCTCCTCCACCAGTTCCTGTCGCCGCTGTCCAACCTGCGCCGCGACCTGTACGGCGGGAGCCTCGAGAACCGAGCCCGACTGCTGCTCGAAGTTGTTGCGGCAGTTCGTGCCCAGGCGGGCGAAGGCGTCCCGTTGTTCGTCCGGTTCTCGGCTACCGACTGGGAAGACGGCGGACTGGACAAGGAACAGGTCGCCACCGTCGCGGGATGGGCCGCGGCCGCAGGGGCTGACTTCTTCGACATCTCCACCGGTGGGCTCGTCCCCGGGACGACGATCCCGGTCGGGCCCGGCTATCAGGTTCCCTTCGCCGACTTCGTGAAGCACGAGTCTTCGGTCGAGGTTGGCGCGGTCGGGCTCATCACCGAGGCGCGGCAGGCCGAGGACATCGTGTCGTCCGGCAAGGCCGATGCCGTCATTCTCGGTCGGGCGATCATGCGCGACCCGCATTTCCCGCTTCGTGCGGCCCATGAGCTCGGCTACGAACTCGACTATTGGCCCAAGCAGTACCTCAGGGCCAAGTGGCCGCGAGTGGGAGCCAACTAGGAGTACTGCCCCGGCAGGTGCGTGACAGTCGGCTGATGTGGGCCGCCCCGACACACCGGATGCCTGAGTGCTCACTCAAAACGCAGGACATTCACCACTTCGCGTGGCCATTCGAGCGGAAAAACGTGCCGCGGTGGTGATTCTCCTGCGTTTTCGGTTACTCACGAGCGCTATCGGGCGAGCGGTTCACGGTTGCTTGCGGTGAACGGCGGAACCGTGGCCCGGTCAACTAGGCGCGTCGGGTGGCATCCTGAACCTCGCCGACGAGCTCCTCGATGATGTCCTCGAGAAAGAGCACACCACGGGTCTCGCCGGATTCGTCGAAGACCCGCGCGAGGTGCACCCCGGAGCGGCGCATGGCGGCGAGTGCGTCTTCGAGGTCGATGCCGCGGAAGACTGAGATGAGCTGACGGATGCGCCTCGGCGGCACCGGCTCGTTGAACTCCTGCGGGTCCTCAAGGTCGAGAACGTCCTTCAGGTGAAGGTACCCGGTCGGCTCCCCCGAGTCATTGACCAGGACATACCTGGAGAAGCCACTCTGGGAAACCGCGCGCTCCACCTCGGCCGGGGTCGCAGCCTCGGAGAGGCTCACAAGGTGCGGCATGCCGACTGCGATGTCCTTGACCTTCTTCTCGGTGAACTCGAATGCCGCGTTGAGCGCCCCAATGTTGTCGGTGAGCACTCCCTCCTTCGTCGACTGCGCCACGATGTTCGCAACCTCGTCCACGGTGAAGGCGCTGACCGCCTCGTTCTTTGGGGTGATGCGAAACAGCAGCAGGAAGGCGTTCGCTGAGGCGTTCAGGGCGAAGATGATCGGCCGGAACACCACCGACACGAACACGAGCGGCGGCGCGAGCAGCAGAGCCGCGCGATCCGGAATCGAGAAGGAAAGGTTCTTCGGAACCATTTCGCCAATCACGACATGCAGGAACGACACGATGATGAGGGCGAGCACGAAGGAGATCGTTCCGATGACCGTCTGCGGAAGCGCGGTGAGCGACAGGGGCGCCTCGAAGAGGTGGTGAATGGCCGGTTCCGACACGTTCAGGATCAGGAGCGAACACACCGTGATGCCGAGCTGGCTCGTCGCGAGCATCATCGTGGCGTGTTCCATCGCATACAGCGTCGACTTTGCCGCCCGGCTGCCCGCCTCAGCCCGCGGTTCGATCTGCGAACGGCGAGCCGAAACCACGGCAAACTCGGCGCCGACGAAGAAGCCGTTGATGATGAGCAGGATGGCGAGCCACGCGATGCCCCAACCGTCGCTCATTGCGCCGCCCCGCCGACATCCGGCTCGGGAGTCGGGGTGTAGCGCACCCGATCGATCCGGCGACCATCCAGCCGTTCGACCCGAAACTCGCCGCCGTCGACGGTGACAACATCGCCGACCTCGGGCAGCCTGCCGAGTTCGCTCATCATGAACCCGCCGACCGTCTCGTACGGGCCCTCGTCGGGGATGACGACGTCGGCGCGCTCGAGCAGCTCGTCCGGCCGAAGCATTCCGGGAAAAGTGAGCCAGTCGCGGGAGCGCACCACCCCGACGAGCGTTCGGTCGTGTTCGTCCGCAACCTCGCCGACGAGCTCCTCGACGAGGTCCTCGAGGGTCGCCACTCCAGCGGTTCCGCCGTACTCGTCGACGACGACGGCCATTTGGTAGCCTCGGCCGCGCAACTCGCCGAGCAAGACGTCGAGCCGCATGGTCTCGGGAACCCGCAGCGCGTCGGACTGCAGGGCCGAGACTGGCACGTCGGAGCGCTTTTCCCGCGGCACGGCCACCGCTTGCTTGACATGAACGATGCCGACGACGTCGTCGATTCCGTCGTCGACCACCGGGAATCGGGAGTATCCAGTGGCCTTGGTTAGGTCGATGACGGTCTGGGCGGAATCGGTGCGTTCGACGCTGGAGACGCGAGGGCGCGGGGTCATCACGTCGGCGGCGCTGTGCTCGCTGAAGACGAGGGTGCGGGCGAGCAGCGTCGCGGTATCCCGGTCAAGGCTGCCTTCGGTCGCCGAGCGACGCACCAGCGAACGCAGCTCCTCCGCGGTGCGGGCCGAGGACAGCTCCTCCTTTGGCTCGATGCCACCGGCCCGTAGGATCACGTTCGCCGTGTTGTTCAGCAGGGCGACGAATGGCCGGAAGACCCTGGTGAAGCCCACTTGAAACGGGATGACCAGCTTCGCCGTCGGAATCGGCAACGCGAGAGCGAAGTTCTTCGGCACAAGTTCGCCGACGATCATCGACAGCAGGGTCGCAACGATGATGGCGAGCGCAGAGGAAACGATCGTGACGACCGCCTTCGACAGCCCGATGGCGGTCAACGGGCCGGCAAGGAGGGCGCCGATGGCTGGCTCCATGGTGTACCCGGTGAGCAGCGTCGTCAGTGTAATCCCGAGCTGCGCACTCGAGAGGTGGGTCGAGGTCATCTTGAGCGCCCCGATGGTCATCCCGAGCCGCTTCTCCCCCCGAGCCGTTCGCGACTCGAGGTCGG
>JAUZFY010000302.1 GCA_030840185.1 Microbacteriaceae bacterium
CTCGAAGCGTCCTAACTGCTCGATGATTCCTAACTACCCTGTGCCGCTAGCCGCCCCGTGCCGCCAACCGCTCGGTGCTACACTGATCCGAGCATCCCGACTATTCGGGATGACTACGCGTGCCCGGAGTGGGCGATCGCCACGGTGATTCCCACAGCACGCAGTACATCCACTCGGTCCGGTTCCCCTATTCGCCTGTCGAATGAGGAAGCGGCGGATGTCTGCCGGGCACCAGGATTCGCACCAACCGGTGCGATAAACAACTGAGTGTGCACTGCCTGATGCGATCGCAGCGAGCTGCGAGGTATCGGGCGTGCCAGAAAAGGAGACGGCCATGGCCGTTGTAACCATCCGCCAGCTGCTCGACAGCGGAGTCCACTTCGGACACCAGACCCGCCGTTGGAACCCGAAGATGAAGCGATTCATCTTGACCGAGCGTTCCGGCAGCCACATCATCGACCTGCAGCAGTCGCTCCAGTACATCGACAAGACGTACGACTACGTCAAGGAGACCGTCGCCCACGGTGGCACCATCCTCTTCGTCGGAACCAAGAAGCAGGCCCAGGGCTCGATTGCCGAGCAGGCACAGCGCGTCGGCCAGCCGTTCGTCAACCAGCGTTGGCTCGGTGGCCTCCTCACCAACTTCCAGACGGTATCCAAGCGTCTTGCCCGCATGAAGGAACTCGAAGAAATCGACTTCGACGACACGACACGCGGCTACACCAAGAAGGAACTGCTCATTCAGCGTCGCGAGCTCGTGAAGCTGCAGCGTTCGCTCGGCGGAATCCGCAACCTCACGAAGACCCCGTCCGCGATCTGGATCGTCGACACCAAGAAGGAGCACCTCGCCATCGACGAGGCGCACAAGCTCGGCATCCCGGTCATCGCGATCCTCGACACCAACTGCGACCCCGACGAAGTCCAGTACCCGATCCCGGGCAACGATGACGCGATCCGTTCCGTCGGCCTGCTCACCCGTATCATCGCGGATGCCGCGGCTGAGGGTCTCATCCAGCGTCACCAGAAGCCCGAAGAGGGCAACGTCTCCGCTGTCGAGCCGCTCGCCGAGTGGGAAGCGGAGCTGCTTGGCGCCTCCGAGACCCCCGCGACGGAAGCCGAGAAGATCGAGGCCGTCGACGGGCTGGTCGCATCGACCGAGTCCGACACCGAGGCTGTTGCCGAGGTAGTCGCCGCCGCGGTTCCGACCGAAGAGAACGACGCGGATGCCGCTGTTGCCGCGAACGAGGCGACCGCGGACGAGACCCTCGTGCCGACCCACCACGTCGAGTCCGACGCAGACGCCGAGGCCAAGATCGAAGCCGCCGCGACTGACGCCGAGAAGGCTCACCCCGTCGACGCCAAGCCAGCTGCAGCCAAGCCCGCTGCCGCCAACAAGTAAGGAAACAGCCATGGCAGACTTCAGCCTGGAAGACCTCAAGACCCTGCGCGAGCGCCTCGGCACCGGCATGGTGGAGACCAAGAATGCTCTCGTCGAGGCGGGCGGTGACCTCGACAAGGCCACCGAGCTGCTCCGTCTCAAGGGAGCAAAGGGTAACGCCAAGCGCGCCGACCGCTCCACAAGCGAGGGCCTCGTCGCCGCAAAGGAAAACGGTTCGACCACGACGCTCATCGAGCTGGTCTGCGAGACCGACTTCGTGGCCAAGGGTGAGCGTTTCGTCACCCTCGGACAGACGGTGCTCGACGCTGTCGTAGCCGCCGGTGCAACGACGCCGGAGGAGGGGCTTGCTGCCCCTGCGGGCGACGAGACCGTCGCGGACCTGATCAGCAACGAGGCAGCGATCCTCGGCGAGAAAATCGTCTTGCGCCGCGTGGCCGTTGTCTCCGGTGACAAGTTCGCCGTCTACCTGCACAAGACCAACAAGGACCTGCCGCCCCAGGTCGGCGTTGTCGTCGGATACTCGGGAGACGACGCAGAGACCGCTCGCAGCATTGCGCAGCACATCTCGTTCGCCGACCCGCAGTACCTCAGCCGCGACGAAGTTCCGGCCGCGGATGTCGAGACCGAGCGTCGCATCGTCGAGGAGATCAGCCGCGGCGAGGGCAAGCCCGAGGCCGCGCTTCCGAAGATCATCGAGGGTCGCGTCAACGGCTTCTTCAAGCAGGTTGTGCTCCCCGAGCAGGATTACGCTCGCGACAACAAGCAGTCCGTCGCGAAGGTGCTCAAGGATGCCGGACTCACCGTGTCCGGCTTCGCCCGCTTCAAGGTCGGCGCCTAGCAACCACACACGAAAGGCCCGGATCGCTCACGCGATCCGGGCCTTCGCTGCGTCGTGCTCCCTGTGGTGTGGCTGGGTTCCCCCGCGGTGCCCTACCTTCGCTGCCCGCGGCTCGCCCATCTGCTTAAAACGCAGGAGATTCACCACTTCTGCGCGGTGTCCGAGTGGTTGAGCTGCTTTCGGTGGTGAATCTCCTGCGTTTTGGGGGAGCGCGGGGTGCGGTGTCGTCGGAGCACTCCCGAGGGGATGACCTTGTCAGCCGGGGGACAACTTCGGCTGGAAATTCGCCGCGCGAACCGCCGATGTTGTCCCTTGGAGATCGGGCGGCCGGGAAACGGAGGGGAGCGGCCCGACCCGATCCCATCGGATACCCTGTACGAAGTTACGAAACGTTAGGAGCAGGCATGATCGAAGCGCGCAAAAGACGGGTTCTGCTCAAGCTTTCCGGTGAAGCCTTCGGTGGGGGGTCGCTCGGCGTCAATCCCGACATCGTCAGCGAACTCGCGAAGGAGATCGCGGAGGCGGCGAAGGATGTCGAGATCGCGATCGTCGTCGGCGGGGGCAATTTCTTCCGCGGGGCCGAACTCAGTCAACGCGGCATGGACCGCGGGCGCGCCGACTACATGGGCATGCTCGGCACCGTCATGAACTCTCTCGCGCTTCAGGACTTCATCGAGAAGGCCGGGGTCCAGACCCGCGTGCAGTCGGCGATCTCGATGACGCAGGTCGCGGAGCCGTACATCCCGCGCCGAGCCGAGCGCCACCTCGAGAAGGGCAGAGTAGTCATCTTCGGCGCTGGCGCCGGACTCCCGTTCTTCTCCACCGACACGGTCGCCGCCCAACGGGCGCTCGAAATCAGCGCCGACGTGGTGCTGCTAGCCAAGAACGGGGTCGACGGCGTCTACGACGACGACCCACGGGTCAACGAGGCAGCTCTCAAGCTCGACCACGTCACCTACCAGGAGGCACTCGTTCAGGGCCTCAAGGTGGTGGATTCCACGGCGTTCAGCCTGTGCATGGACAACGGGATGCCGATGGTCGTCTTTGGAATGCAGCCGCACGGCAACGTGACGGCGGCGATCCGTGGCGAGCGCATCGGCACGCTGGTCAGCAACTAAACTGACCTGAGCCCATTCCCTCTGAAGGAGACCCCGTGATTTCGGATGTCCTGGCCGAAGCCAAAGACAAGATGCACAAGTCAGTTGAAGCCGCGAAA
>JAUZFY010000315.1 GCA_030840185.1 Microbacteriaceae bacterium
GATCCCGCTCGGTGGCTACATCTCCATGGCCGGGATGTATCCGCCTGCTCGAGCCGGCGGTAAGGCGAGAAACGCGAGCACCGGCTTTTTCCAGACTCTCGTTCAGGACGCACGGACGGCGAGCGCCGACTCGGTGATGCCCGGCCATGAGGAACGGGTTTTCTACAGGCTCCCGATCTGGAAGCGCATCATCATCATGCTCGGCGGACCGTTCATGAACCTCGTGATCGCCGTCGTGCTGTTCGCCGTCGTGCTCAGCGGTTTGGGAACCCAGCAGCTCAGCATCGGCAGCGTCTCGGCGTGCGTTCAGCCAGCGTCAAGCACGAGCCAGACGTGCGGTCCGAACGACCCGGTCGCCCCCGGGTCGGTGGCGGGACTCAAGCCTGGTGACCAAATTCTCGGGGTCAACGGCATCGCCTACCCGACCTGGGAGCAGTCCACCGCCATCATCCGAAGCTCGGCAGGCAAAAAGGTCGACTTCACAATCAAGCGCAACGGTAAGACGATGACCCTCACCGCCGTCCCGCTGCTGACCAAGCGGGACGTCGTGACCACAAGCGGTGCCGTCGTCAAGGGCAAGGACGGCAAGCCCGTCACAGAAGAGGTCGGTTTCCTCGGGATCGGTGCCGCGTACGTGATAGCAACGCAGCCGGTCTCGCGTGTCCTGCCGACCCTCGGCGCCAACATCGGTGCCGACGTGCAACTCATCCTCAACCTGCCGCAACGACTCATCGCCGTCGCGAATGCCGCCTTCGGCACCCAGGCTCGAGACCCGAACGGTCCGGTCAGCGTCGTGGGCGTCGGTCGGATCGCCGGCGAGGTCACCAGCACGCAGACCACCCCGTTCGCCGAACGCTTCTCTTTCCTGCTCGGCCTCATCGCGTCGCTCAACGTCGCGCTCTTCGTCTTCAACCTCGTGCCACTCATGCCGCTCGACGGCGGCCACGTGGCCGGGGCCCTCTGGGAGGGCATCCGCCGCGCCTTCGCCAAGCTGTTCAAGCGCAAGGACCCTGGACCGGTCGACGTCGCACGGCTCGTTCCGCTCACCCTCGGGGTTGTGATGGTGCTCGGCGCGATGAGCCTCCTGCTCATCTACGCGGACATCGTCAAGCCAATCACTATCCAGTAGTCCAACCTCAGAACCGGCTGAATGCCGCAGCGCGTCGGTCTGCCCGACGCGCCTAGGATTATCACGTGCCAGCAATCAACTTGGGAATGCCACTAGCCCCTCCCGTATTGGCCCCGCGCCGCAAGTCGCGGCAGATTTCGGTTGGCAAGGTCAAGGTCGGCGGTGACGCCCAGGTGAGCGTGCAGTCGATGACCACGACGCAAACCACCAACATCAACGCAACGCTCCAGCAGATCGCGGAACTCACCGCGACCGGTTGCGACATCGTGCGTGTGGCAGTGCCGCACCAGGATGACGCCGATGTACTGCACATCATCGCGGCCAAGAGCCAGATTCCGGTGATTGCGGACATCCATTTCCAACCGCGCTACGTATTCACCGCCATCGACGCCGGGGTCGGCGCCGTGCGGGTCAACCCCGGAAACATCCGCAAGTTCGACGACCAGGTCGGCAAGATCGCCGCCGCGGCGAAGGCGGCGGGGGTGAGCATCCGCATCGGGGTGAATGCCGGATCGCTCGAACCGAGCCTGCTGCAGAAGTACGGGAAGGCGACACCGGAAGCGCTCGTGGAGAGCGCGGTGTGGGAGGCGAGCCTCTTCGAGGAGCACGATTTTCACGACTTCAAGATCTCGGTGAAGCACAACGACCCGGTCATCATGGTTAAGGCCTACCGGTTGCTCGCCGAACGCGGCGACTGGCCGCTGCACCTCGGCGTCACCGAGGCCGGCCCAAGCTTCCAGGGAACCATCAAGTCGGCAACCGCGTTCGGCATTTTGCTCGCCGAGGGAATCGGTGACACCATCCGAGTCTCGCTCTCCGCGCCGCCGGCCGAAGAGGTCAAAGTCGGACTGCAGATTCTGCAGTCGCTCAACCTGCGAGAGCGCAAGCTCGAAATTGTCTCCTGCCCGAGCTGCGGCCGCGCTCAGGTGGACGTTTACACCCTCGCCAACGACGTGACGGCCGGCCTTGAGGGCATGTCCGTTCCGCTGCGAGTTGCCGTCATGGGCTGTGTCGTCAACGGCCCAGGGGAGGCGAGGGAGGCAGACCTCGGCGTTGCGAGCGGAAACGTACGCGGACAGATCTTCGTCAAGGGCGAGGTCATCAAGACCGTTCCCGAGTCGGAAATCGTGGCCACCCTCATCGAAGAAGCGAACCGCATCGCGGCGGAGATGCCGCCGGGAGCCGTCGGTTCGCCCCAGGTCGTCACCGCCTAGTCCGCTGCTTTCGGGCGACGAGCGCCACGACCCGGGCGCCACGAACGGGCGCCACGAACGGGCGCGACGAACGGGCGCCACGAACGAGCGCTACGAAACGAGCGCCACGAACGAGCGCAGAGAGACGCGCACCATCATGGCGGCGAGAATCGTAAAGTCGGCTGGACCCCGTTCGGGTCGGGGTCCAGCCTGCGACACTGCCGATGCACCCCGTCTAAACCGAAATTCGGTGCCGAAAATCATTCGCGCGGGTGTGCCTATACCCTCAATCCGTAGCGGCGGCCGATTTGGATGGTGATTCGCGAAAGAATTTGGTCGGCAGGCTTCCGGCTAAAGTTACTCAGGTGCCAACACGCCTCTCCCAGCTCTTTGTCCGCACCCTTCGCGAAGATCCCTCCGACGCCGAGGTGGCCAGCCACCGGCTGTTGGTGCGAGCCGGCTACATCCGCCGGCAGGCCCCGGGAGTATTCGCCTGGCTTCCGCTCGGACTGAAGGTCCGGCGCAAGATCGAGAACATCATCCGCGAGGAGATGGCTAACGCCGGCGCCCAGGAGGTGCATTTTCCCGCGCTCCTTCCCCGCGAGCCGTACGAGTCGACCGGGCGGTGGACGGAGTACGGCGACGGCATATTCCGCTTGAAGGACCGCAAGGGTGCCGACTACCTGCTGGCCCCGACGCACGAGGAGGTCTTCACACTGCTGGTGAAGGACCTGTACTCGAGCTACAAGGACCTTCCGTTGTCGATCTACCAGATCCAGGACAAGTACCGGGACGAGGCTCGTCCGCGAGCCGGACTGCTGCGCGGGCGCGAGTTCTCGATGAAGGACGCCTACTCCTTCGATTACACCGACGGAGGACTCGACCTCAGTTACCAGAAGCAGCGGGATGCCTACGAGCGGATCTTCCAGCGTCTCGGTCTCGACTACGTAATCGTCAAAGCGGACGCCGGCGC
>JAUZFY010000107.1 GCA_030840185.1 Microbacteriaceae bacterium
CCGAAAACGCCGGGCTGCCCGTCACAATGCTCGGCCAGAGCTGGGGCTCGCTCATTGCGCAGGCCATCGTGAACCGGCACGTGGATGACTACGACGCGCTGATCCTCACCGGAACGGCCTACCGCACGCTCATCCACATGAACGGGGGAGACCTCGCCAAGCGGCACGCCCACCTCGGCACGACAGGCTACGAGTGGCTGAGCCGCGACGAAACCGTCGGGCAGCGGTTTTTCGACGATCCACTGACCTTCAAGGCGAACGGAATGAAGCTGTTCGGGCTCGCCGACAGCCTTCGCCTGCTCGGCCGTCCGGCGCGGCGACTCCGCCGCGACATCCCGGTGCTCATCCAGATCGGCAGCGAAGACACGCTCGGCGGCACGAAGAGCGTCGAGCTGTTGGCCCGGTCGTACCTGCGGCGCTCGCGACTGACCCAGGTCAGGGTGATCGTGTACCCGGAGGCAAGACACGAAATCTTCAACGAAACCAACCGCGACGAGGTCGTGAGCGACACGATCGGCTGGCTGAAGTTGCAGTTCGCCCCGGCAGTCTGACTGCGGGAGTCGCTCTCGTGCAATCTCCCGAACTGTGATGCCAGGCATCTTCGCGCAGATAATCGCGGGCGAGTCGCCCGCGCGTTTCGTCTGGACGGATGACATCTGTGTCGCCTTTCTCACCATCGAGCCGCGCGGTCCCGGGCACACCCTCGTTGTGCCGCGGCAGGAGGTGGACCGCTGGCTCGACGTGGATGCCGAGACGATGGAGCACCTCATGCGAGTAGCGCGGCAGATCAGCCTCGCTCAACGCGAGGAGTGGGACTCCGACCGGGTCGGCCTCATGATCGAGGGCTACGTCGTGCCGCACCTGCACATTCACATCTGGCCGTCCTGGTCGCCGTTCGAATTCCACCCGGGCGGCATCGACCGGAAGGCTAATCCGCTGCATCTCGACCAAAACGCGGTTCGCCTTCGCGCGCGGCTGAGGGCCAACGGTCACGGCGATCGGGTGCCGGACGAGGATTAGGCTTGATCCGGCTCGAGAAAGGCAACTCAATGCACGGTGAGTACAAGGTCCCCGGCGGCAAGCTCGTGGTCGTCGACCTCGACGTGATCGACGGCCGCATCCAAAACTTCCGACTCTCGGGTGACTTCTTTCTCGAACCGGACTCCGCGTTGGCCCTCATCAACGGTGCCGTCAACGGCCTGACAGAGGACAGCGACGCCGCAACCATTTCCGCGCAGGTGCAGCGCGCGCTGCCGACCGATGCCGTGCTGCTCGGCTTCTCCGCGGACGCCGTGGCCGTCGCCATCCGCCGTTCGCTGGCACGGGCGACGAGCTGGACCGACTACGACTGGCAACTCATCCATGGCGCCGCCTATCCGCCGGTGGTGCAGATGGCGCTCGACCAGGTGCTCTCCGAGGAGGTCGGCGCGGGAACCCGCAAGCCGACCTTGCGCATCTGGGAATGGAACGAGCCCGGCGTCGTCATCGGCAGTTTCCAGTCCGTGAAGAACGAGGTCGACATCGATAACGCCGCAAAGTACGGCTTTCAGGTCGTGCGGCGGGTCAGCGGAGGCGGTGCCATGTTCATGGAGGCCGGCTCCGTAATCACCTACTCGATCTATGCCCCGACCGCCCTCGTGCACGGCATGACCTTCGCCGATTCCTATGCCTTCCTCGACGAGTGGGTGATCACCGCCCTCAAGTCGCTCGGCATCGACGCGAGTTACCAGCCGCTCAACGACATCACGAGTCCGACCGGCAAGATCGGGGGTGCCGCGCAGAAGCGGCTCGGTACCGGTGCCGTGCTTCACCACGTGACCATGAGCTATGACATGGACGGCGACCGGATGGTCGAGGTGTTGCGAATCGGCCGCGAGAAGATGAGCGACAAGGGCACCAAGAGCGCCAACAAGCGAGTTGATCCGCTGCGCAGCCAGACCGGACTGAGCCGCGCCGAGATCATCGAGCGGATGGAGCAGACCTTCACGCGACTCTACGGAGCGAAGCCGAGTGAGGTGACGCCGAAAGAGTTGGCGCGAGCCGAACAGCTCGTGGCCGAGAAATTCGGCACCGACGAGTGGTTATACCGGGTTCCCTGAGGGTCCCACTAATATACTGCCGCGGAGTTCTCCCGGGCCGTACGGCATCGCTTACCCTTGAACGGTGAACTGGTGGATATTCGGGGGCGTCGTCGTCGGCGTTGTGGTACTCGGATTTCTCGCGCAGCGGTTCGGAATGATCGATCTCGTTGGCAAGAGCAATGCCCGCAGCGCCGGCAACGGGGCAAGCCTGATCGGGATCGGCGACGAGGTCTTTGCCCCCAGCCGTCACGAGGCGGCCATCGAGATGGATCGCCAGACCATCCTGCCCGCCCCGGCACCGCTCGCGGGGGACCCATTAAAGGCGGCGGAACAGGCCGGGGTCTACAACGGGCGAGTCACCATTGAGCTGCCGCGGGACGTCCAGAAGCGGCCCCGCCACTAGGCGGTCCGCTCGCCCGGCTCAGCCTCGCTCCTCGAGCTCCCGGTATTCCGGGTGCCGGCCAAGCCAGTCGATCACGAACGGGCACTCCGCCACGACCCGGTGGCCGCTTTCGGTTCTGACCAGGTCGAGGACCTCCTGGATCATCTCGTCGCCAAGGCCGGCGCCTCGCAGGCTCGGGTCGACCTCGGTGTGCGTGATGTGCATCGCGTTGCCGCGAAGGGTGTAGTCGGTGAGCCCGACCTGCTTCCCGTCCTTCTCGAAGACGTAGCGATTCTGCCCCGGGAGGTGCTGCACTGCGCTTGACATCACTCGAGACTACGTTCGCCGGGCGTGGCATGCAAAGCGGCATCCTCCGCGCTGGGGGAGAATGGATCAATGCCGCAACGTTGGACGCCCGAATCGCCCGACCGCGTCATCCTCGGCGACAATCTCGACGTCGTCGCGGCCCTGCCCGATGCGGCATTCACCGTGGTCTACCTCGACCCGCCGTTCAACACCGGGCGCGCCCAGGCCCGGCAGTCCACCACGAGCGTGCGCTCGGCATCCGGCCCGATCAGGGGATTCAAGGGTCAGCAGTACGAACGGATCCGTGGCGACCTGATGAGTTATGACGACCAGTTCGAGGACTATTGGACGTTTCTCGAGCCGCGGCTTGCCGAAGCCTGGCGGCTGCTTGCCGATGACGGCACGCTCTATCTTCATCTCGATTACCGGGAGGCGCACTACGCCAAGGTGCTGCTCGACGCCCTCTTCGGCCGGGAAAGTTTTCTGAACGAGATCATCTGGGCCTACGACTACGGCGCAAAGTCCAAGAGCAAGTGGCCGACAAAGCACGACACGATTCTCGTCTACGTGAAGAACCCGCTCGGCTACCATTTCGACTCGACGACTGTCGATCGCGAACCG
>JAUZFY010000060.1 GCA_030840185.1 Microbacteriaceae bacterium
CTTCGACAGGATCGCCGTCGCGATGACGGTCCGCATCGTGCCGAACCAGCGGCCGCCGGAAGTCCCGTTGTTGGACTGCAGGACGCCGTGCACCGTGAGTGCTCGTCGTGTCCGGGACAGGGAGTGATTCGCGATGTTGTCCAGGATGTAGTCATAGCGCTGCTCGCCGCGGGTGAAGTCGTCATGCGTGTAGTCGATGACGTGGGCGGCGCCGAGGGATCGCACCGTGTCGAGGTTGCCGGTGCTGCACACCCCGGTGACCTCCGCGCCGAGCGCTCTGGCGATCTGGACTGCGAAGGAACCAAGACCTCCGGAGGCGCCGTTGACGAGAACCCGCTGGCCGGGCCCAACCCGACCGCGCAGCAGTTGCAGCGCGGCCGACGCGGATACGCCGACGGCCGCGGCCTGCTCGAAGCTCAGGTTGCCCGGCTTCGGCACGAAGTGACCCTCGGCAGCACATGCGTACTCAGCGAAGGCGCCCGCGCACCACCCGAACACCTGGTCGCCGGTTCGAAGCTGCCTCACGGCGTCGCCCACCGCGACAACGGTCCCGGAGATGTCGGTACCTGGCACCCGGTTCTTGGGTTTGCGGAGCCCGGTGGCCATGCGCGCGACGATCGGCTCACCGACGATGGTGACCAGATCGCCCACGTGGATGGACGCGGCGTGCACCCGTACCAGCACCTCGTCGTCCTTTGGCACCGGCACTGCGAGGTCTTCCAGCCTCAGCACCTCGTCGGGACGGCCGTACTTGTGCTGGACGATCGCCTTCATGGTGGTCGGGGTGGTCGGGGTGGCGGTGTGGCCGGCGTCAGTGGCGGAGACGTACGGTGCGGTCTGTTGCTGAGTCATTTCCTGTCCTCTTTCGTGAACGGTTGCGGTAGGACCTGCTGTGGTCGCTTGCGGCAGAACGGTCGCGGGCATGCGGTCATGCGGTCGCGAGGATCGAGGCGGGTCCCTGGTAGGCCTCCTTCTGGAAGCCCTTGATGAGCAGCCAGGCGGGGAGCGCCAGCTCGAAGAAGAAGCCGGGCATTGTGAGATACAGCCCGATGTGGACGCCGAACACCTCGGCGATGGTTCCGAGGACGAGGCACGGATACCCGATGAGGCCGGAGACGGCCAGCCATCGCGGGACGAGCCGGGTCCGGAACAGCAGCAGGCAGAGGAGGGTCGCCCCGACGCCGAGCGTCATCTCGCCGATCTGATATGCCATGCCGTTCAGTTGGACCAGGAGGGACGCGAGGGTCGTGGTGCCCGGCTCGGCGGCGTGTTGAACCAGCGGGATGATCATGAGCAGCGCGAGCGCTCCGATGTTCAGGAACACGACCTCGACGATCATGGTGGCGAAGTACACCAGTGCTGTCTGCTTGCTGTGCTTCTCCAGGACCGGAAAGAAGAGGACGGCTTTCGCGAGGTCGACCGCTGTGTTCAGCAGGATCAGGAAGACCCCGAGTGTCAGGACGGACTGGGCGGAAGCGATCCCGGCCAGGAAGCCCGGGTGCCCGACCAGCGAAGCGGCCATCGATGCGCCGCTGCCGTAGATGAGGAAGCCGGCGAGGAAGAGCGCCCCGATGAGGCGTGACCGCCTCATGCGGGAGCGCTGCAATGCGCTCCGACTCGCTGCTGTTGGTGCAGCGCTCGGCGGTGGCGTGATCGAACTGTCGGACAGCAGCGTCTGGCTCATGGGGGTCTCCTTTGGGGCGGTGTCCTAATAGCGTCCGTTTTCCGAGGAGCCTTCGAATCCGGGCGAGTACGTAGCCGGTACTGAGAACAGGAGCCGGAGGGTGGGCCCCTTCCGCTACGTGCCGGCTCAGTGCTGGCCTCGATGCCACGACGTGGGCCGGTGGCGAGTGTTGGAACCGTGCGTCACTACCTTGTTGAGATACCCGTCCGTGAGACGAGCGAGGTCGAGCTCGGGCGGGCGACTCGGACACTGCGGGCTGCGGAATCCCGCCTGCGGAGGCGCCCGAACGCTCCGCGCGTGGTGGCCACGGGAGTCGCAAAGGATGATGGGCGGCTGCTCTGCCTGGTGGAGGCAGGCGGTGCGGACCAGGCCCAGGGACTGGTTGCGCTCGCTCTGCTCCCGGAGGCGCGGATTCGCGAAATCAGCCGGCTTGATCCATCGGTCGGACCTGGCGACGCGATGGAAAGCCGATCACTCGGTGGCCGAGACCCAGGCTGCGATCTTCGCTCTGGAGTTGAAACCCAGCTTGTTGAGGATGTTGCGGACGTGAGTCTCGACGGTCCGTTCGGAAAGGAATAGACGGCCCGCGATTTCCTTGTTGCCGAACCCCTCCCGCACCAGCTCGGCGATCTGACGCTCCCGCTTGCTGAGCGGGTCGGGCACCCGGCTGTTCCGGCTGGGCGTTGCCACCACCTTGGTCCCGAGCGCGAGCTCGACAGCAGCCTCGCGGTCGAGGCGCTTGCCCTCGTCGAACGCACTCCGGTAGTGCTGACTCCCGAGCCCGGCCTTCGCCAGCGATTCGGCCTGCTCGACGAGGGGGCGGATGAAGGGGCTCGCCAGGTATGCGGCCTCGCGCATCAGCGCCTCGGTCGCGCCGAGG
>JAUZFY010000120.1 GCA_030840185.1 Microbacteriaceae bacterium
GCGATCGCGCTCGAGCGGGAGAATCGTGAGCCACCGGTCGCAGGTTAGGGCTCCGGGCGCCTGCTAGAGGAAGGCGTCGATCGCTTGCTCCACCGTGCGGTGACGGAACGAGAACCCGTCGGCGATCAGCCGCTCCGGCGCTATCGGCTGGCTGCTGAGCAACAGTTCGTGGCCCGCATCGCGGAGAGCGGCGCTGATGGCCCATTCCGGCAGGGCAAAGTCATACCAGCGGTGCATCCTGCGGGCGACATAACTCGTGATGCGATCGGAGGTCGCCGGAGTCGGTCCGACCAGGTTGACGACTCCGCTGAGCGTCGAGGTGAGCAGGTGCCGGATCGCGGCCGCCTCGTCGTACAGGCTGATCCAGGGCCAGATGTCCCCACCGGAGCCGAATCGCGATCCCAGACCGAGGCGAGTGAGCGCCACGACCGGTCCGAGCGAACCGCCGTTTCCGATCACGAGTCCGGTGCGTACCGTCACGAGTCGCGTCTTGGCCGGACGGAACTGGGCGGCCTGTTCCCACGCCTCCACGACGTCGCCGAGAAATCCCGGGCCGCGCGGCGATTCCTCGGTGAGTCGTTCGCCGGGCCGGTCCCCGTAGAATCCGACCGCCGAGCCGCTCACGAACACCGCGGGTGGCCGCGACGCCTTGGCCATCGCTTCCGCCAGGGTTCGGGTCGCCTGAACCCGGGATTCGATGATCTCCTTGCGGTACCGGGTCGTCCAGGGCAGGCGCGCCAGTGAGGCGCCGGAGAGGTTGATCACGGCGTCGACGGTGTCGATCACGCTTGAGTCGAGCATGTGTGCGCTCGGTGCCCAGTTAATCTCGGAGTCGGACCGCGGCTGTCGGCGAACCAGCGAGAGCACCTCGTGACCGTCGTCCCGCAGCTGCGCGGTCAGCTCCGTGCCGATGAATCCGGAGGCGCCGGAGACGAGTACCCGCATCGGGCCACGTGCGCGGGACTTGCTTGACGCCGTCCTGCTCGACGCTTTCGTGCGAGCCGCTGGAGTCACTATGCGAGGTTAGCTTCCAGGGTGATCGGGATGCCGGTCAACGCGCGCGAGACCGGGCAGGATGTTTTTGTCTCCTCCGCTATGCGTTCGAAGTCGGCCTCGCTGATTCCGGGAACGCGCGCGCTCACGAGGAGGTGGCTGCCCGTTATGCCCTTGGCCGGGTCGAACGTCACGGCGGCGGTCGTCTGAACGCTGTGTGGGGGAGTCCCGGCGTCAGTGAGGGCGCCGGCGAGAGCCATGGAGAAGCACGCCGCGTGTGCCGCTCCCAGGAGTTCCTCGGGATTCGTGCCGCCCGCCTCTCCCTTGGCCCGGGCGGCCCAGCTCACGGGAAACGATGCCGCCGCGGAGGAGTCGAGGGAGACAATGCCGTCGCCGGACAGCAGATCGCCGGACCATACAGTCGACGCTTCGCTTGTCACTGCCATGGTGCCTCCTCCGTTGGAGTGTCCAGCCTACGCGCGGGGCCTCTCGTGCGCGCCGCTCCGCGCCGACGCTGCGTTTTTCGCACGAGTCGCCGTTCTTTCGAACCTCTCGCCCCGGTCCGACTCCGATGCGGATGGTTCTGGGTGGGTGTTGCCCCCCCCCCCCCCCCGAGGGGTCAAGTTCGATTGTTCGTTGTGGGATTCTCGAGCCAAAGTTGTCCCCTGGCACGGCGGGCGGCCGCAGCGACCGGCAGCAGGTTCACTCACGGGCTCGCGGGTTGGGTGACCCGCCGACCGTCAGGGCAGCCGCACGCGATACCCTGTAACACGTGTCTACGTCTTACAATCCATTCGGCCAAGTGCTCGTCGCGCTAGTCACCCCGTTCACCGCAGACGGCGAGGTCGATTGGAACGGTGTCGAGAAGCACATCGACGACGTGATCACCGCCGGAGCGGACGGCATCGTCGTCACCGGAACGACGGGTGAGACCTCGACCCTCACCGACCCCGAGAAGCTCAAGCTCGTCGAGGTTGGCAAGTCCGTCGCTGCCGGCCGTGCCAAGATCATCACCGGCGGTGGCTCCAACGAGACCGCGCACGCCATCGAGCTGTACAAGCACAGCGAGAAGGCCGGCGCCGACGCGGTCATGATCGTGACCCCGTACTACAACAAGCCAACCCAGGCTGGAGTGCTCACCCACTTCCGGATGATCGCGGATGCCACGGACCTCCCGGTCATCCTGTACGACATCCCCGGTCGCACAGGAATCCCGATCACCTACGAGACGATCCTTCGGGCGGCCAAGCACCCGAATATCCTTGCGATCAAGGATGCGAAGGGTGACTTCAGCGAGGTCAGTCGCGTGCTCAATCAGACCGACCTTCTCTACTTCTCGGGCGACGACACGAATGTGCTCCCGCATCTCAGCATCGGCGCAACGGGGCTCATCGGGGTCACCGCGAACATCGCCGCCGCGCCGTACCGGGTGATCGTCGACGCCGTCAATCGCGGCGACCTCGCCACGGCGACCGCCGCGCACCGGCAGCTAGAACCTCTCGTGCGCGCCGTCATGACCCACGTTCCGGGAACCGTCGCGGCAAAGTACATCCTGCACGGCCTGGGCCGCATCGACAGCCCTCGCGTTCGGCTGCCGCTGGTCGGGCCGGAAGACTTCGAGGCCGCGCAGATCGAAGACGAGATCGCACTCGTCGGCGCCATCCCCGGAGTCGACCTCAGCAACTTCCGTCCCGACCGCAACGCAGCAGCCGGCGGCGCCCTGCCGAAAGTCGCCGGGACGACACGGTAGGCGAGCCGCCTCTCACGCTTAGACAGGGGGTTAGAGACCCCACCCAAACCGGCCAAAAGGCCGCAACCAACAGGACTCCATGAACACACCTCTATATGACCCGCGTCCACTCGCCCCCGGAACGCTCCGCGTGATCCCGATCGGCGGACTGGGCGAAATCGGCCGCAACATGACCGCGTACGAGATGGACGGGAAGATCCTCATCGTCGACTGCGGCGTGCTGTTCCCCGAGGAGAACCAGCCAGGGGTCGACCTGATCCTGCCCGACTTCAGCCCCATCCGGAACCGGCTCGACGACGTGCTCGGCGTCGTTCTCACGCACGGCCACGAAGACCACATCGGTGCCGTTCCCTACCTGCTGCGCCTTCGGCAGGACATCCCTCTCATCGGATCGACACTGACCCTCGCGCTCGTCGAGGCGAAGCTCAAGGAACACCGGATCAAGCCGTACACGCTCACGGTACGGGAGGGCCAGGAGGAGAAGTTCGGGCCGTTCGACCTGGAATTCATCGCCGTAAACCACTCGATTCCGGACGCGCTCGCCGTTGCCATCAAGACCTCGGCTGGAGTCGTTCTGCACACCGGCGACTTCAAAATGGATCAGCTGCCGCTCGACGATCGGATCACCGACCTCCGCGCATTCGCCCGACTCGGCGAGATCGGCGTCGACCTGTTCCTTCCGGACTCCACCAATGCCGACGTGCCCGGCTTCACCGCCCCAGAGCGGGATATCGGCCCGGTGCTCGAGTCCGTCATCTCCAAGGCGCCACGGCGAGTGATCGTCGCGAGCTTTTCGAGCCACGTGCACCGCGTTCAGCAGGTGTTGGATGCCGCGCACGCCAATGGCCGACGCGTCGCGTTCATGGGGCGGTCGATGGTGCGCAACATGGGGATCGCCGCCGACCTCGGCTACCTCAAGGTACCGAACGGCGTGCTGATCGAGGCGAAGAAAGCCGCGGACCTACCGGACGACAAGGTCGTCTACATGAGCACCGGTTCCCAGGGGGAACCCATGGCCGTGCTCGCGCGAATGGCGAATCGCGAACACCAGATCGAGGTGGGAAAGGGTGACACGGTCATTCTGGCCTCGAGCCTCATTCCCGGGAACGAGAACGCCGTCTTCCGGGTGATCAACGGACTCGTGAAGCTCGGGGCACATGTCGTGCACAAGGGCAACGCGAAGGTGCACGTCTCCGGTCACGCATCGGCCGGCGAGCTGCTGTACGTCTACAACATCCTCCAGCCGAAAAACGTGCTTCCGGTGCATGGCGAATATCGTCACCTCGTCTCGAACCAACAGCTCGCAGTCCTGAGCGGCATTCCGGAGGCCAACACCTTCATCGGCGAAGACGGAATCGTCATCGACCTGAAGGACGGGGTAGCCGAAGTCGTCGGTCAGCTTGACCTCGGCTACGTCTACGTCGACGGAGCGACTGTCGGCGAGATCACCGACGCCGACCTTAAGGATCGCCGCATCCTCGCCGAGGAGGGGTTCGTCTCGATTTTCGTCGCGATCGACGCCCAGACCGGTCGGGTCATCGTGGGGCCGGAAATTCAGGCTCGCGGGTTCGCCGAGGACGAGTCGGTGTTCGACGCCGTCAAGCCGCTCATCGTGCGCGCCCTGTCCGAGGCAGCCGGCAACGGAACCCGAGACACCCACGCGTTCAGCCAGGTCATCCGTCGCACGGTCGGCCGCTGGGTCAACACCTCTCATCGTCGCCGTCCGATGATCGTACCGGTGGTGATCGAGGCCTAAACGCTACCCTGACGCTTGATCATTCCTCAGTCAATCTCGGCTATGGTGAGGATTAATTAGCCATTTGAGTCGGGGGGCGTCATGGGTATTACGCGAAAATGGGTGTTTCCGATCATCC
>JAUZFY010000133.1 GCA_030840185.1 Microbacteriaceae bacterium
TTCTTGATCTCGACGACGTCTTCCATCGGCACCTCGACCTGGAAGACGTAGTCCTCCATCGCCATGGACACCTTACGGTTCTCGATGTTCTGCTTGACTCGCTTTTCGAATCCCGCGTACGAGTGGATCACGTACCACTTGCCGTAGGCGTTCTTCAGCTCGCGACGAAACTCCTCGTACGGGTCGACCTCGGCCGGTTCGGCGTCATCGGCTTCGTCCACGGCGCTCTGCTCGGCCAGTTCAGACTCAATCTCGGCCTCGAAGGCGTCGTCGAACGGTACGACCTCTTCGGACTCGCCCTCAACGAAGCCGACCTCGTCCTCTGTCGCTTCGAGCGCGGCTTCGGCCTGATCGGGTGAGTTGATATCGAACGCGGTGTCGACGACCGCGTCGGCTTCGGGATCGTTTGCGGCCTCGACGGCGTCGAGCGCGGCATCCAGGTCAGCCTCAATGTCGTTAGTGTCGCTGTCGTCCTGATCGACGACGTGAAGTGCAGAGGTTTCGGCAGGCAGGACGGATGACTCGTCGGAGGCCAGCTCGTTGCCCTCCTGCGCTTCGTCATCCTCCGACGATTGCTCCGCGGCAGTCGCGAGGTCGATGTCGTCGCGCTCAGTTCCAGACACTTTGAATCCCATTTCCGTTTCTTGAGGTTTGCCACCGGCGTCAAGCACCAGTCACGAGTGGGAAGCAACGCTTCCCGTGCGAGTAGCGCCCGCTATTTCACTGTTCCGAACACATACTGCACAGCGAAGGCAAAAATGTAGTCGAGCCCGTACACGAGCGCCATCATGATGATCACGAAGATCAGCACGACGCCGGTGTAGCTGAACAATTCCTTGCGGGTCGGGGTGACGACCTTTTTAAGTTCGTTGATGACCTGTCGGATAAATAGGACGAGTCGACCAAAGGGACCACGGCTTGCGCCGCGCTCCTTTTTGGCGTTGGCGACGATGTCCTCGCTGGGCTCGTCCACGACTTTTTTCGCCACGTCATTTACCTTCCGGAAACTGTTTGTGCGCCCCGACTCGTTTTTCCGTCGGAAACACCAGTTCAACTGCCGGTCCGTACTGGTGCACGAACCGAGCTGCAGGGCGGACAGGACTTGAACCTGCAACCTGCGGTTTTGGAGACCGCTGCTCTACCAATTGAGCCACCGCCCTTCGCAATCGAACTCGGCACACTTCGCACTCCGGTTACCGGGGTTCGCCCTGAAAAGGGCACACAAAATGATGGCAGAATTCAACTACCTGGGTCCAGTCTAGGCGACCTTGCGCGGGGGCGCAAAGCTGAGGCGAGTCGACCGGGCCGACACCCGGCTGCCGGACTCCTGAACTCGCCGGCCTCATCCCTGGCCGCGCTACAGCAACTTACGTTCCAGCGCCCACGCGGTCAGTTCGTGGCGTGAGGAGAACTGCAGCTTCCGCAGCACCGCCGACACATGTGTCTCCACCGTCTTGATCGAAATGAAGAGATTGGCCGCGACCTCCTTATATGCATAGCCGCGCGCGATCAGGCGCATGACCTGGAGCTCCCTGGCCGAGAGCCTATCGAGTTCCTCGCTCGTCTCGGCCTGTTCCCCGGCTACCGCCCCGAACGCGTCGAGCACGAATCCGGCCAGGCGCGGCGAGAACACCGCGTCCCCGGCCGCGACGGCGTGGATCGAGCGAGTGACCTCCGCGCCGGAGCTTCCCTTGGTGAGGTAGCCGCGCGCTCCAGCTCGAATGACTCCCACCACGTCTTCGGCCGAGTCCGAGACGCTCAGGGCGAGGATCTTGGTCACTCCGAGAAGCCCGGCGCTGCGACGCAACACCTCGGTTCCACCGCCCCCAGCGCCTCCAGGAAGGTGTACGTCGAGCAGCACGACGTCGGGGACAAGCTCCGCAATCAGCGCGACGGCCGAATCGACGTCGGCCGCCTCACCGACGACCACCACGGAGTCATCGAGGTCGGCCCGCAGGCCGGACCGGTAGATGGAATGGTCGTCGACGATCACCACCGTCAGCCGTTCAGCCACCGGATGCCGAATCGTGGAGGTGCAGGTGAATCTCGGTACCGACGCCGCCGACCCCGCGTCCGACCGTTGCCCACCCGCCGGAGCGGGACATCCGACCGACTATCGATTCCCGCACACCCAGCCGGTCGGCCGGGAGAGAATCGAGATCGAATCCGGGGCCGCGATCACGGATGTAGACGTCGAGCGTGGCGGCGGAATTCTCCAGATAGACCGATACCTCTCCGCCGACGTGACGAGCCGCATTGACCATCGCCTCCCTGGTGGCGGCAAGAACCGCGGAATTGGGGCCGGTCGACTCCCCGACCACGACGACGTCGATTCGCGCCGGGTAATCAAGCTCGATTGTCGCCGCCGCCTCGCGAACCTCCGTGGCCAGGTCGTCCCCGGCCGGCGTCGTTCCGGCGAAGAGCCAGTCCCGCAGTTCGCGCTCCTGCGCCCTGGCCAATCGGGCGACCTCGCTCGATGGGCCGGCGCGATTCTGAATGAGGGCAAGGGTCTGGAGGACCGAGTCGTGCAGATGCGCCGCGATCTCGGCTCGCTGGGTTTCCCGCACCCGCGCGGCGCGCTCTCCCATGCGCTCGACCCAGAGCCTCAAGACGAAGGGCGCGACCAACACGCCAACACCGACCGTGACCATGAAGATGGCACCGATCGCGGTCGTGGCTCGGGGCCGTCCCCCGGAGGAAAAGAGCAACACGAATCCTGTGAGCAGCAAAACTGCCGCACTCGCCGAGCGAATGACGACCGATCCGTGGGCCGGCCCTCCGGCATCCCGACCGTCGACGAACACCGTCCATGCGACCGCCGACGCACACAGAGCGATCGTGACCGGGATGCCGAGATTCGGCAACGCCGTCGTCTCGACCGACGCGGCAACGAGCATGGCGACGACCGCGAGGCCGAGCAGCATGCCCGCGATCGGGGCCGCCCGTCGCACTCCCGCCGGCGCCCCCTGCTCCGTTTCACCGAGCGGAGTGAGCACCCACAACCAGAGGTAGAGCGCGATTCCGGCTCCTCCGCAGAACGAGAGCAGCACCGCGCAGACTCGCACTCTCGAAACGCGCCAGCCCAGATGATTGGCGAGGCCCGCGCACACCCCGGCGACGGCGACGCGCCTTGGCCGCACGAGACTGACTGTGCGGATCGCCTGGGTCATGTCTGCATCCAAGCAGACTTCTCGTCGCTACGGGTACCTGAGGGGGAAGGTCAGGGTGCCCTCAGGGTCATGCCCCATAGCGCGAGCACCACACGGACCGGCACGATCAGCGTATGCCGAATGCGAGCAACACACAGGCCACGGGCCACGAGCCACCCACCCACCCCCTGCCGCCGAACCGATTCTTTCAATGGATGCGGGCGGTCGACGTTCCCCGTCGTCCCGGCTGGCTCGGCGGCGTGTGCGCTGGCGTGGCCGATCGTCTCGGCGTGGATGTTGTCGTAGTTCGCGGGATAGTCGTCGTGATCGCGGTGCTTGGCGGCCCAGCCTTCCTGATCTACGCCGCCGCCTG
>JAUZFY010000153.1 GCA_030840185.1 Microbacteriaceae bacterium
GGGGCACACAACGACGTCGCGCACGCCGCGGCGAATCAGCTCCCCCAGAATTGCAACCGAGAAGTCAGTCGCCGGATTGCCTATCACTTGTCTTTCGAGTTGTTCTGGTCGTCGTCCAGTTCGGCCAGCCGCGCTTCGAGCTCCCGAATTCGCTCCTCCCGCCGCTTGTCCTCGGCAAGCTGGCGAAGAAAGGCGGGGTCGTCATCCGGTCCGTGATTGGAGTGCCGCACTGGGGACCGGTCCGCGCGGTCTTTGCCAATGAGGAGCCACAGAATTCCGCCGAACGGGGTGAGAATCACGATGAGAACGAGCCAGAGATACTTCGGCAGCGCGCGCACCCGCGAGTCCTCGGTGCGGAGGCAGTCGACGAAGGCGAAAATCGTAAACGCAATGAAGAGCACTACGAGAATCAATTCGAGCCTGGCCATGGGCAAATTGTAAGCCGGTATCCTGCGCACCGCCGACGAGAGTTCAGCATCGGGCGCCTAGACTTATTTTCGTGCATTCTCGCCAATGGATCCTCTACTCGCTTATTCGAGTTGGAGTGTTCGCTGTGACCCTCGCGGTGCTCATGTTGCTCGGCGTAAACGTGTACATTGCCGCCGTTGGCGCCGCGATCATCGGGTTCTGCGTATCGTACCTCTTCCTTGGCAAACAACGTCGAGACCTCGCGACGACCATCGACCGGTACCGCAACCAGAAGGTTCGCGACGACGACAACGACGTCGAAAACGAGGCGCTCGATCGCGTCGACCCCGACGTCCAATAGACCAGCCGGGGACAACCGGCCAGACAACACGTTGGCCGGCATCGACCCGCTCGGGTCAGCTCGAGCTAGAAGGCGATGGCCGCGGCCAGGCTGAGACCGAATAGCAGCGCCGTGAGGCTCGTGAGCTTGAGGGCGAGGATGAACTCGGGCGCCGTCTTTCCGGTCAGTGTGATGATGATCGCGGGCACGGCGGCGAGCAGCGTGAAGTACACCAGCGGTGCCTTCGTGTAGAACAACACAAAGAACACGAGGATCACGTAGGGGACGACGACGAAGACCGCGAACAGCACCCGAGCCGCCCGCAATCCGACGAGCACGGCGAGAGTCCTTTTGCCGGCGGCCTTGTCCTGGGCGAGGTCGCGAATGTTATTGACCATCAACACGGCACACGCGAAGAGCCCGGCCGCCGTCGCCGACAACCAGCTCTCAATGTTGACGGTGCCGACCTGGGTGTAGGTGGTCCCGACGGTTGCAACTAGGCCGAAGAACACGAAGACGAACAGCTCGCCAAGACCGTAGTAGCCGTACGGGCGTTTGCCGCCCGTATAGAAGTACGCGGCGACGATGGCGACGGCGCCCACCACTATGAGCCAGTAGTACCCGCTCGTGACGACAAGTGCGAGTCCGGCGACGGCACCGAGCGCGAAGAACACGAGCGCGACCACGAGCACGGTCCGCGGCTTGGCCGCACCGGATCCGGTGAGCCGGGAAGGCCCGACCCGGTACCTGTCGGTGCCACGAACCCCGTCCGAGTAGTCGTTGGCGAAGTTCACGCCGATCTGCAGGAACACCGCGACGGCAAGGGCGAGCAACGCCCTCACCCAGTGCCACCCGCCGTTGGAAAGCAAGTGGGCGGCGGCGGTGCCGAGGGCCACCGGAGCCACCGCCAGCGGAAGGGTACGAAGCCGTGCGCCGCCGATCCAATCGCGAAGCGTCGCCTTTTTCACCACGACGCGGGGCTTCCGGCCGCCGGGGCGACCACTTGTGCCCCTCGCGCGCCCGCCAACCGTGGTCGGATCGATGCGTCGCTGAACGGGTCTTCCTGGATTCGGCACGGACAAATCCTACTGACCGCCGGCTGAAACGCCGCGCGAGGCCGCGAATGCGGTGAGGGAGATCCGGTCGGGCTTGCCGCTGGAGAGCATCGGCACACCCTGCACGGTGACGATCGCGATGGGAGCGGATGCTCGCCCGAGCCGGGCCACGACCGTCGCCTTGACCGATTCGAGGGACGCTCGCCCGGAGGAGAACACGACCGGGACTTCGCCCCATTCGACGCTCGGCGCCCGAACCACCACCGCATCCTGCAGGCCGGCAATCGAGCGAACGACCTCCTCGACCGCGTGGAGCGATACCTTCTCTCCTCCGGAGATGATCACGTCATCGAGGCGGCCGCTCACCCGCAGCACTCCATCGTCAATGGTGCCGGCGTCGCCGGTGCGATACCAGCGCAGGCCGTCGTGCACCACGAATGCCGCGGTCGTGGCCTCTGGATCGTCGAGGTAACCCTCGGCGAGCATCGGCCCGGCGAGCTCGACCTGGCCGTCGACGATGCGAACCTCTGCGCTTCCGATCGGCATTCCGTCATACACGCACCCGCCGGAGGTCTCGCTCGAGCCGTAGGTTCGGGTCACGTTAAGACCTAGTTCGATTGCCCGGGACAGCAGTTCCGGCGATGTCGCTTGCCCACCAACGAGGATGCGGTCGAGTCGCCGCAGCTTGGCGAGCACCTCAAAATCCTCGCCAGCCGCCTCGACGAGTCTGCCCAGTTGGGCCGGCACCAGGGAGGTGAATCGCAACGGGGCATCCATCAGCACGGTCGCGGCGGCGAATTCCTGCGGGTCGAAGTGGCGGAGCGGCATGACGATCGGGTCGGTGTCAGCCGTTATCGAGCGAACGAGCACATTGATGCCGGCGATGTAGTGGGTCGGCAGGGCGAGCAGCCACTGCCCCGGGCCGCCGAGGGATGATTCGGATGCCGCCGCGCTCGCGAGCAAAGCGTCGGCGCCGAGGGCGACCCGCTTTGGCCGCCCCGTTGACCCGCTCGTCTCGACGACGAGTGCGATGCGCTGCTCCACCTCGGGAGGCACCGGGCGGGACGGCGTACCGGGGAGCACCGCCGGGCCGCCCGCGAGGGCATCCCGCAGCGCGCCAAACACCACCGTGACATCGTCGGCCGGCACGACGGCGAGCGCGCGAGCCATCAGAACTGCCAGGGGTATGGCGACCAGTCCGGTTCGCGCTTTTCGAGGAATGAGTCGCGGCCCTCGACGGCCTCGTCCGTTCCGTACGCCAGCCTGGTCGCCTCACCGGCGAAGACCTGCTGGCCGACGAGCCCGTCGTCGACCGCGTTGAAGGCGAACTTGAGCATCCGGATGGCTGTCGGAGACTTGCCCATGATCTCTTCCGCCCACCCGAGCGCCGTAGCCTCGAGCTCGGCATGCGGCACGACGGCGTTGACCGCTCCCATGTCCAGGGCTCGCTGCGCGTCGTATTCCCTGGCGAGGAAGAACACCTCACGAGCGAACTTCTGCCCGACCTGTCTGGCGAAATAGGCGCTTCCGTAGCCCCCGTCGAAGGAACCGACGTCGGCATCCGTCTGCTTGAATTTGCCGTGCTCGGCGCTCGCGATGGAAAGGTCGCACACGACGTGGAGGGAGTGGCCGCCTCCGGCCGCCCAACCCGGGATCACGGCGATGACGACCTTTGGCATGAACCGGATGAGGCGCTGAACCTCGAGGATGTGCAGCCGTCCCGTCTGGCCGGACTGTCCGGCGCCGGAAGATGCGGCGTACTGGTAGCCGTCCCTTCCGCGGATTCGCTGGTCGCCCCCGGAGCAGAATGCCCACCCGCCGTCCTTGGGACTTGGGCCGTTCCCGGTCAACAGAACCACCCCGATCCGCGGATTCATCCGCGCGTCGTCGAGCACTCTCGCGAGCTCGTCGACCGTCTGCGGCCGGAAGGCATTGCGCACCTCGGGCCGGTCGAAGGCGACGCGCGCGATGCGCCCGGTGGTGTCGTGGTGATAGGTCACATCGGTGAGGGCGTCGAAGCCCTCAACCGTTGCCCAGCGAGACGGGTCGAACAGCTCGGAAACCATGGCTCAAGCCTACGAGCCACCGAGCATGCCAAGTAGCCAGATCTGCACGAGCGGGTTCGCGAGCACGCTCAGCACCGCGGCAATGAGGCCGAGCCGGCGGCCCTGGTGCCGGAGGGCGCCCACCAGGCCGAGCAGAAACGAGCCGACCGTCAGTGCGATCACCACCTGGGCCAGAATTCGGGCGGTCGCCCAGTGCCCGTCACCGCCGACCGCGATGGCCACCGCCTCGACCAGGACGAGGATGATCGCGAAGCCGAGCGCCCACAGTCCGAGCGAGCGACGGGCGAGCGACTCGCGCCACCGGCCGGCGGCGGGGTTGCGGGATGGCGCCAGGCGCGGAGGGGCGGGAAGCGGATCGGCCATGCTGGATTGTATCGGCGACGGTCGGGTACAGACTGGTCTCATGTTGCCGCCGCTGACCGACATCCTGTCCACTCTTCGAGTTGTCTCCATTCCAATGCGTCAGCGATTCCGCGGTATCGACTCTCGCGAGGTCGCGCTGTTCGAGGGTCCGGCGGGCTGGACCGAATTCTCTCCGTTCCTTGAATACGACCATCAGGAATCGAGCGCGTGGCTCGCCGCCGCAATCGACTTCGGGTGGCAGGAGAATCCGGCCCTCTTCCGGTCTTCGGTGCGGGTCAATGCGACGCTTCCCGCGGTTTCGGCCGACCGGGTCGCGGCCGTGCTCGGCCGATTTGCCGGCTGCAGAACGGTGAAGGTCAAGGTAGCCGAGCCGGGGCAGGACCTCGCGGATGACGTCGCGAGGGTGACCGCCGCTCGCGACTACCTCGGCCCGGAGGGCCGCATCCGCATCGATGCCAACGGGCTGTGGAACGTGGACGAGGCCGAACACGCCATCCACGCGCTCGCATCGCTCGACCTCGAGTACGTCGAGCAGCCCTGCGCGAGCGTGGAAGAGCTCGCCGACATTCGCAAGCGGGTCAAGTACATGGGTGTTCCGATCGCGGCGGACGAGAGCGTTCGCAAGGCGGACGACCCTGTGGCCGTCGCG
>JAUZFY010000175.1 GCA_030840185.1 Microbacteriaceae bacterium
CACCCGGTGGGTCTGCTCGACGAGAGCCCGACCATTCTCGGGCTGCGCACGTTCGCCCTCACCGCCCTCGACGCGTTTGACGCGGTTGTACCCGTTCGCTCGCTCCTCGAGCGGATCACTCGGCTGCAGGCCGACGTTGTCGACCCGACTGCGGCCGTGACCGTGCGCCTTCCCATGCAGGTCAACACCGTGACATGGGCAGCGATTTCGCCGCCGCGGGGCGGCTGGAAGTCGCTCGAGGAAGCTCCGGGCTCGTTGCTCGAGTCGGTGGCGAGGGCCGGAATTGACGAGGTGGCGGCCGCGATCCCGACCGGAACCGGTGAGCAGATCGTCCAACGGGTGCGGTCTGAGGTGTGGGGTCGCCCGATCGTTGGTCTCGAGTACGTGCCGGCCGGCGCGGGCTTCGCCGGTCTGTCACTCGGATTCCTCGGAGGAGACGATCCCGTGCGCGTCTTCGAGACCGGTCCATGGACGCGACTCACCACGCAGCGTGGGCACGTGCTGGTCAAGCGCCGCGCCTGGACCCTCCGGCGCTGATCCCATGACTAAAGGCATGGACGAACCCGATCAGCGTGGCCGCGTCGACCTGCACCTCGCTGGGCGCGAGCTCTCTCGCAATCCCGCTATCCGGATCTTGGACGTCGAACTTCTTGCCACTGCTTGGTACGTGCTCCGCCGCACGACCTTCGAGCACACCCACACCGACGGCTCCGTCACCGTCGAGCAGCGTGAGACTTACGATCGCGGCAACGGAGCAACGATTCTGCTCTACGACAGCGCCCGCGGGACGGTGCTGCTGTCGAGGCAGTTCCGCTATCCCGCCTATGTCAACGGGCATCCGGACGGCATGCTGATCGAGACGGCTGGCGGGCTGCTCGACGACGATGACCCGATCACGGCGGTGCGGCGGGAGGCCGAGGAGGAACTCGGGGTCACGCTTGGGCGGGTCGAGCACGTCTTCGACGTCTACATGAGCCCCGGTTCTGTCACCGAACGCGTGCATTTCTTTGCCGCGCCCTACTCGCCGGCATCGCGCACCGGTGTCGGCGGGGGGCTCGCCGACGAGGGGGAGGAGATCGATGTGCTTGAGATCGACTTCGCTGATGCCCTATGCATGATCGAGGACGGCCGAATCGCCGACGCGAAAACCATCATGCTGCTGCAGTGGGCGGCGCTTCGCGGTCCGTTTCGGCGCTGACCGTTCCTCCCGGTGCATCCGACCGGTGCTGCCTCGACCTTAGAGCGCAGCGGCGACCGCCCGACCGGCGACGCGACCGGAGAACAGGCACCCGCCGAGAAAGGTTCCCTCGAGCGACCGGTAGCCGTGCATGCCGCCGCCGCCGAAGCCGCTGGCCTCACCGGCCGCGAACAGGCCCGGGATCGGGTCGCCGGTCGCGCCGAGCGCCCGGGCATCCAGATCCGTCTCGATGCCGCCGAGGCTCTTTCGAGTGAGGATGTGCAACTTGACCGCGATGAGCGGGCCAGCCTTGGGGTCGAGGAGCCGGTGAGGCGTCGCGACCCTGATGAGCCGGTCGCCGCGGTACCGCCGGGCCTGGCGAACGGCGTTGATCTGCGCGTCCTTGGAGAACTGGTTGCCAAGTTCCCGGTCGCGGGCCAGCACCTCTCGTCGCACCCGGTCGCCGTCAATTCGTACGTCGGGGCTCCGCTCCTGCATCCCGGCGAGCAGCTCATCGAGGGTGTTGGCGACCACGAAGTCTGAGCCATGCCGCTTGAACGCCTCGACCGGCCCGGGAGCCCCGGGGCCGACCCGTTTGGCGAGAAGCGCGTAGTCCCGGTTTGTGAGATCCGGATTCTGCTCGCTGCCGGAGAGTGCGAATTCCTTCTCAATGATCTTCTGCGTGAGAACGAACCAGCTGTGCTCGTATCCGGTCGCGGCGATGTGCTCGAGGGTGCCGAGGGTGTCGAACCCCGGGAACAGTGGCACGGGCAGCCGGGCGCCAGTCGCGTCGAGCCAGAGCGACGAGGGGCCGGGCAGAATTCGGATGCCGTGACGTTCCCAGATGGGCGCCCAGTTCTCGATTCCCTCGACGTAGTGCCACATCCGGTCCCCATTGATCAGCCTCGCGCCGGCCCGCTCGCTGATGCCGAGCATCCGCCCGTCGACGTGCGCCGGCACCCCCGACAGCAGCTTCTCCGGAGGTTTGCCCATCCGGGCTGGCCACTGAGCGCGCACCAGGTCGTGATTTCCGCCAATCCCACCACTCGTGACGATGACGGCATCCGCCCGCAGGTCAAATTCTCCGGAGAAACCCCGCGAGGATGGCGCGCCACGCACCGCGGAATCGGGTTCGAGAACAGCGCCACTCACCCCGACGACACGCCCGTACTCGAGGACGAGTTCATCGGCGCGATGGCGGAAGGCCATCGTCACCAGCCCGTTTTCGATCCCGGCTCGCACCCGGCGCACGAAGGGCGCGAGCACTCCCGGACCGGTTCCCCAGGCGATGTGAAATCTCGGAACCGAGTTCCCGTGTTCGAGAGCCGTGTAGCCGCCGCGCTCCGCCCAACCGACGACCGGGAAGAATCGCACCCCCTGACCTCGCAACCAGGAGCGCTTCTCGCCAGCCGCGAAGTCGAGATACGCCTCCGCCCACTTCCGTGGCCAGGCATCCTCCTCGCGGTCGAACCCGGCGGAGCCGAACCAGTCCTGCCGGGCGAGTTCGGCGCTGTCCCGCACCCCCATTCGGCGTTGCTCGGGAGTGTTGACGAGAAAAAGCCCCCCAAACGACCACCACGCCTGACCCCCGAGGCTCGCCTCCGGCTCCTGTTCGAGAACCGTCACCTTCTTCCCGGCGTCGACGAGTTCTGCCGCGGCGACGAGACCGGCGAGACCGGCCCCGATAACGATTACGTCACTGTATTGCGGCAATTCGGACTCCCTCGTCGGATGGCCGGGTGCCGCCGCAGACCCGCCCAGGTGATGGCGGGCGGATTAGCTACAGACCGCAACCGTATTTCCATCATGTATAGCCTGTGTAACGAGTGGCAGAGTTCTGCAATTCAACCGTGAACTGCCATGTAGTATCTCGATCATCGCTCGCTATGGCATGGTCACGACCGTTGGCCCTGCCGAGTCACACAGCATGGAAGGCAGAAATATCAACATGCAATTCAACCGAACTATGGTCAGCCTGGCCGTTGTCGCGGTCCTTGGCCTCGCGGTCACAGGCTGTGCCAACCAGGCGTCAACCGGCGGCACCGGCACGGGGGCAACCGGGAGCAAGGTAA
>JAUZFY010000188.1 GCA_030840185.1 Microbacteriaceae bacterium
GGCGACGCTGGTGCCGACCTTCACGCTGCGGAAGCAGTCGTGCTCGAGCCGGGCGAGCGCGCGACGATCGGCACGGGAGTGTCGATCGCGTTGCCCGACGGCTACGTCGGTTTCGTCACGCCGCGGAGCGGCCTTGCCTCCAAGCACGGCATCACGATCGTGAACAGCCCGGGAACAGTGGATGCCGGCTACCGCGGTGAGATTCGCGTCACCGTGCTGAACACCGACAGATCGGTGTCGTATTCTGTCGCGGTCGGAGATCGCATCGCGCAACTGGTGATCATGCCCGTCGTGCGGGCGCGATTCGTAGAGGTCGAAGTGCTTCCGGGAAGCCACCGCGGCGCCCTAGGGTTCGGATCAACCGGCTACACAAGACAACGCAATAGTGAGCAGGAACACAGATGAGCGACAACATTTCACCCGAAGGCAATGATGGCGAGCTCGAACGGCTCAAGTCCGCCCCGGCGGACCGCGCGACCGAGGGGCCGCTCGACGAGTCGGAGGCCAACCCGGTTCGACCGTATGTGGACCTCGGCGGCGTGAAGGTTCTGCCCCGCGAGGGACTGCAGCTCCGACTCGAGGTGGAGGAGGGCAGCCAGCGCGTCGTGGCCGTCGGGCTGGACTATGCCGGCTCGACGCTCCAGGTGCAGCCGTTCGCGGCTCCAAGATCCTCCGGTCTCTGGCACGAAATCCGGGAACAGATCGCGGACCAGATTGCCAAGCAGGGTGGGACGACGACGCAGATCGATGGTCCGTTCGGACCGGAACTTCGCGCCGAGATTCCCGCCGTCACGCCGGGGCAACCGGAGTCGACGCGTCTCGCACGGTTCATCGGGGTCGATGGGCCGCGCTGGTTTCTTCGCGGCGTGATCGCGGGCGAGGGCGCGGTGCGCGAGGAGGCCGCCGCCAAGATCGAGGAGCTGTTTCGCAGCGTCGTCGTCGTTCGCGGCAAGACTCCGATGCCGCCACGCGACCTCATTCCGCTGCACATGCCGAAGTCGGCCGCCGGCGCCCCGGATTCCCCGTCCGTTCCCGAAGTCTGATGTCCAAACCAGGCGACAACGGCGCCCGGACTCCCGGATTCCGCGAGTCCTTCTCCGATGCCGTGCGAAAGAGCGGCTTCGGCCAGGTCACACCCGGTGAGGTACCGACGGCGCGGTCGCTCCTGAAGGCCGTCGGGGGAGTGCGGGGCCTGATCGAATCGATCGTTCCCGGCCTCGGCTTCCTGGTCATTTACAGCCTCTCCAAGAACCTTCCGCTCTCGGTTCTCGCGCCCGTCGTTCTCGCGATCGTCTTTCTGATCGTGCGCGTGCTCACGAGGACGCCGGTGACCCAGGCATTCGCCGGAATCGTCGGCATCGCCGTGTCAGCGGTGCTCGCACTCGTCACGGGTCGCTCGGTGGACAACTTCTTACCCGGCATCCTGATCAACGTCGCGAGCATCGCGGCGCTTCTGGTGAGCATCCTCGTTCGTTGGCCGCTCATCGGGGTCATCGTCGGCTTTTTGACCAACGAGGGCGTCGAGTGGCGAGACCAGAAGGCCAAGCGCCGGGTGCTCTACCTCGCCACGTGGCTGTGGGTCGGCCTGTTTGCCGTGCGGCTCGCGGTCGAGGTGCCGCTGTACTTCGCCAACCAGACCGAGTGGCTTGCCGGAACGAAGCTCGTGCTCGGTGTGCCCTTCTACGCCGCGATGCTCTGGGTGACCTGGTTGCTGGTTCGCGCGGTGTATGCCCGACCGGACTCGGAGCCGGCGGCCTAGTCGCGACCCGATCAGCTAACGTGTGTTGACCCGTTAGGCATCGGTCAGTGTGGTGAGCTAGCGAGAAGAACCCGGGGCGTCCCGATCGCGGATGACCGAAGCGCGAAGGGCTCGCAAGCGGCGGTAGTACGACGCCTGGGTCGAAACCAGGATCGCCGAAAGCACGATCGCGAACACCGAGCCGAGAAGCACGGCAATGGTTCCCTCTGCCGCAACCTCGGGGGCCTCGGCAAACGCGAGCTCGTTCATCAGCAGCGAGACGGTAAAACCGATTCCGCCGAGCGCGCCGACGGTTGCGAGGTTCAGGAAGGTGAGCTGCGAGCGAGACTCCCTCGGCCCGACGAACCCGGACAGCCACCCCCCGGCGGCGATGCCGGCGAGCTTGCCGACCGGCAGGGCAACGAGAATGCCCCAGAACGGCGCGGACAACCCGCCGAGTCCAACCCGCGGCAGCACGACGAGAGCGGCGGAGAAGGCGAACAGCGGCAGAACAAACCCGTTGGTCAGCGGTTCCAACGCGTGTCGCACCCGCATGCCCGGGCGGCTGGCCATGGCGAGACCGAGGGCGACACCGGCGATTGTCGCGTGTACCCCGGACAGATACACGAAGCCCCACGCGACGAGCGCCGCGGCGACCATCCCGATCGCGACCGGAATGCGCGCCCGAGTGCCGAGGAACCTGCTGAGGACTGCGAACGCCGCAACGCCGAGTGTCGCGACTGCGAGGGCGCCGAGGTTCGGGTCGCGGGTGAAGAAGACCGCAATGATGACGATCGCCACGATGTCATCCAGAATGGCGAGCGCGAGGAGGAAGACGCGAAGCCGTCCCGGGATGCCCCGGCCGAACACGGCGAGCACGCCGAGCGCAAAGGCGATGTCGGTTGCCGTGGGGATCGGCCAGCCGTGGGAATAGCCGGACCCGCCCGCGAATGCGAGGTAGATGGCGATCGGGACGACGATTCCGCCGAGCGCGGCGATCGCAGGTCGAATGGCCCTGGCCGGGCTGTTGAGATGGCCGACGGTCAGCTCGTGTTTCAGCTCGATGGCGACGACGAAAAAGAACAGCGCGAGCAAGCCGTCGCTCACCCAGTGGCCGACCGAGAGGTCGAACGGTGTTCCGGGAACGGTGAGGTGAGTGGCCTGGAACCGAATGACCGCAGGCCCGAGCGCGGAATTCGCGGCCACGAGCCCGAGAGCGGCGGCGGCCAGAAGGATGAAGGCCGCGATGCGCTCTGAACGGAAAATGGTCATGGTGCCTCACTGGGTCGTCCGGTCGTCAAGAGCGATCCCGTCGACCGCCCGCCGACCAGACTTCCCGGCGCACCTTGGTCAAGCATAGCGATCGGGATTTCATCGCCCCGCGCCGTCGAAAGGGACCGCGGAATTCTTGTGACCGCCGCGCCGTTGTGTGTACCTGTGCCAACGAGATCGATGTTCGCACGGAGCCAAACCAGAGGATCGCATGACCAATCACAACCCTCCCGTGCACGTTGTCGACTCACGGACGACCGCCCGAATTCCGTTGAACACGTTGGCGGTCAGCTTTGGGCTGGCCGGTCTTGCCGAACTGTGGTCGACCGCGTCGACGCTGTTCTCCATTCCGCCGTTCATTACGGAGCTGTTCTGGGCTGCGGCTGCCATCGCCTGGCTGTGGCTTATTGCCAAGCACACGGCGGTTGGGTCGCGCAGCCCGGAACCGCTTTCGGCGCAATTGCGGCACCCGGCTCAGGGCCCGATCGCTGCGGTGGTCCCGATAGTCGGAATGCTTCTCGGCGCGAACCTCTTCCAGTTCTGGCAGGCAGCAGGTGAAGTTCTAGTCGTCGTGTCGATCGCCGCGGCCACCCTGTTCGCTGGATGGCTGCTCTCGTTCTGGCTGAGCGGGCAACTGAAGCCAGAGTCGATTCATGGCGCGTACTTCCTGCCGACGGTAGCGGCCGCGCTCGTTGCCGCGGCTACGGCCGCGGACATCGGACTTCCCCTGCTCGCCCGCGGGGCATTCGCCGTCGGCCTCTTCTTCTGGGTGGTCATCTTCACGATGCTCGTAGCCAGGTTGGCCTTCCTCCCAGCGCTCCCCGCCCCGCTGACTCCGACTCTTGCAATCTTCCTCGCTCCGCCGGCAGTGGCAGGAAACGCCTGGTTCGCGATCGCCGGTCGGCACGCCGACTCGATCTCGATGTCGCTGCTCGGGGTGACCGTGCTCATGGTGCTGGTGCAAGTCGCGCTCATTCCGCGTTACCGCAACACCCCGTTCTCCCTCGGCTTCTGGTCGTTCAGCTTCCCGGTGACGTCGGCGGCGGGGTTCGGCATCGAGTGGTTGTCGGTCGGCAAGCCGGTCGGGTGGCAGATCGAGGCCGGCGCCATTCTGCTCGCGGTCACCGTGTTCATCCTCGCCATCGGCATCCGCTCGCTGCTCTTCGTCGGTATGGATCGCCGCGGACTCAAGCGGGCTGAGCAAGATCTACTGAAGGCGGATGCGCTGGTCGAACGCTGAGCTGCCCGACGAAACCACTCCCCGGTCAGTCCGCGAGGGGCGCGCCACCGGCCGACCGGGGCGGGCCGCTGTCGGCGAGGGAGCGGCGGGCCGCAGTCAGCTCCCGAATCAGGGTGCGGGAATCCCACGGGCCGATGTGGCGGCGGCCCTGCAGAAAGAAGGTCGGCGTGCCGTGCACATCCATCGTCTCCGCGTCGATCGCGTCGTCGCTCACTCGTGCGATCGTTCGCGGGGACATGAGATCGGTTTCGAAGCGGTTCACGTCGAGGCCGGCCTGCTGCGCGTAGGAGAGCAGATCGTCCGGTTCCAGGCGGTCCTGATTCGCGAACAACAGATGGCTGTATTCGAAGAAGGCATTCTGCAGCGACGCGGCCTCGCTCGCCCGGGCGGCGTCAAGGGCGTGCTTGTGGAAGCGGACGAGGGGCAGGTGTCGCCAGATGTAGCGCACCTCCTCGCCGAAGTGGCTGACGACCTCGTCAACAGATCCGGTGGCGCGGCTGCAGAAGGGGCACTCGAAGTCGCCGTACTCCACGATCGTCAGCGGGGCGTCGATGGGACCGCGGATGTGGTCCCGTTGCGGGTCGACCCGACGCACAAGGAACATGCTCATCTGACCGGGCGGCCGAATCCGGTCGAGCACGCGGAAGACGACCAACCCGAACACGAACGCGATCGCCGACGCGGCGAGCACCCCGATGCGTGCCTCCGCCTGGAGTGCCGGATCGGTTATCGCGAGATCGATGATGAACAGCGAGATGGTGAAGCCGATTCCCGAGAGTGCCGCGCCGCCTGCGACCCTCCCCGCCGTAAGCCCGGGAGCGAGTTTTCCGATTCGCAGAGCGCGAACCAGCCCGGTCATCGCGGTGATTCCTATGAGCTTGCCCGCCACGAGGCCGCAGACGATTCCCCAGGTGACGGGGGAGGCGACGGCGCGCTCCAGGACTCGTGGGCTGAGTGCGACTCCGGCGTTGGCGAGGGCGAAGATCGGAAGGATGATGAAGCTCACGTACGGGTAATACGCGGAATAGAGGCGATCGTTGACCGAGAGGGAGTCGCGCAGGCCACGGGCGGCCGCGCGAGCATATGCCGGGTTGGGGGACTGCCGAAAGGCGCGCCCCAACTCCGCCGTCCGCTCCACCTGGGCGCGTCGTGGCGCGAAAACGGGGATGAGCAGCGCGATTGCGACTCCGGCGAGCGTCGGCTGCACGCCGGAGGCATAGAGGGCCGCCCAAGTGACGACGGAGAGCACGAGGTAGGCCGGACCCTGCCCGACCCGTACGAAACGCACGACGGCGATGAGCACCAGCGCCATGGCCGCGATGACGAGGGGTATCGCCCGTACCTGGTCGGTATAGAAGATCGCGATGACGGCTAGCGCACCGATGTCGTCGACCACCGCGAGCGCGAGCAGGAACACGCGCAGGTGGCCGGGAGCCCGCGGCCCAACGATCGCGAGAGCGCCGAGAACGAAGGCGGTGTCGCTCGAGATGACGACGCCCCAGGCATGGGCCGCCTGTCCTTCGTGGTTGAAAGCAAGGTAGACGGCGGCCGGAACGGCCAGACCGGCCGCCGCCGCCAACACGGGCACGACGGCTCGCGACCAGATGTTGAGCTCGCCGAGAGCAAATTCCTTCTTGACCTCCAGGCCGACCACGAAAAAGAACACCGTCATGAGGGCTTCGTTGACAATCTGACGAAGGCCGAGTTCCAGACGCAACTGACCCACTTGCAGGAGCACCGGGGAGTTCCAGAAGTCCGTGTAATGCGCGCCGCCACCAACGTTTGCCCAGATCAGCGCGGCGAGTGTCGCGATCAGCAACAATCCGGCGGCAGTTTTCTCAATGTTGGAGATTCCGCGCCGCGGGGTAAGCAGGCGCCGCAAGGCGGGAAAGCGCGGTGGTGCATCACCCTCGGTCGTGTCCGGCGATCGCAGATCCGCACGCTCTCGGTCTTCACCCGCTCGCGTCATTGGCGTGTCGTGGTCATTGGCGTGGTGACCTTCTGTCGCTGGTGCGCGGGAGCGAACTGTGCCCCCAGATTATCAAGCGCCTCCCGTCCCGTGCGGACCCAGTTCGGGGAGCGTCCGGTGCCATCCTGTTCCTGTCAACGGCTGGTTCGTTCCGAACTGGCGCACCGGTCGAAACGTGCCATAATTATCTCGATGTCAAGATAGTTTTCCGGATTTCACGCGCCGTCCGCCACCGTGAGGCTTAGGCTTGCCTTGCTGGCAGGCTCAGCCCTCGAGGGCGAGGATTGGCAGCGGAAGCACGCACAGATCAGCAAAGGGAGTCGCGCAATGTCGCAGGTCAACAGCTTCGGTTCGAGGGACACCCTGACGGTAGGATCGGCGGACTACGAGGTCTTCCGGGTCGACAAGGTCCCCGGCCACGAGAAGCTTCCCTTCAGCCTCAAGGTGCTGCTGGAAAACCTCCTCCGTACCGAAGACGGTGCGAACGTCACGAGGTCTCAGATCGAGGCGCTCGGCTCTTGGGTCCCCACGGCCGAGCCGGACACCGAGATCCAATTCACACCCGCTCGCGTCATCATGCAGGACTTCACCGGCGTGCCATGCATCGTCGACCTCGCCACGATGCGTGAGGCCGTCGCCGCGCTCGGCGGCGACCCGAAGAAGATCAACCCGCTTGCCCCCGCCGAAATGGTGATCGACCACTCTGTGATCGCCGACCTGTTCGGCTCGGAGAACGCGTTCGAGCGCAACGTGGAGATCGAATACGAGCGCAACGGTGAGCGCTACCAGTTCCTGCGCTGGGGTCAGACCGCGTTTGACGACTTCAAGGTCGTGCCGCCGGGAACCGGAATCGTGCACCAGGTCAACATCGAGTACCTGGCACGGGTCACCATGACCCGAACCGTGAATGGTGTGCTCCAGGCGTACCCCGACACGTGCGTCGGCACCGATTCCCACACCACCATGGTCAACGGCCTCGGCGTTCTCGGCTGGGGAGTCGGCGGCATCGAAGCGGAAGCGGCAATGCTCGGCCAGCCGGTGTCGATGCTCATCCCGAAGGTCGTCGGATTCAAACTCACGGGCGAGATCCCCACGGGCGTCACCGCGACGGACGTCGTGCTCACCATCACCCAGATGTTGCGCAAGCACGGAGTGGTGGGCAAGTTCGTGGAGTTCTACGGCGCCGGTGTCGCCGCGGTTCCGCTCGCCAATCGCGCGACAATCGGCAACATGAGCCCGGAGTTCGGGTCGACGGCCGCAATGTTCCCTATCGACGATGTGACGCTTGACTACTTGCGGCTCACCGGTCGCTCCGAGGAGCAGGTCGCCCTCGTCGAGGCCTACGCGAAGCTGCAGACCCTGTGGCACGACGCGAGCGTCGAGCCGGTCTTCAGCGAATACCTCGAGCTCGATCTCGGCACCGTCGTTCCCTCGATCGCCGGCCCGAAGCGCCCGCAGGACCGCGTCATCCTCAGCTCCGCGAAGGCGCAGTT
>JAUZFY010000117.1 GCA_030840185.1 Microbacteriaceae bacterium
GACACGTCACGGGTGATCGACGGGTTCTCGGCCTTGCGCGCGATCTTGTCAATCTCGTCGATGTAGATGATGCCGGTCTCGGCGCGCTTGACGTCGTAGTCGGCCGCCTGAATGAGCTTGAGCAGGATGTTCTCGACATCTTCACCCACGTAGCCGGCCTCGGTCAGTGCCGTGGCATCCGCAACCGCGAACGGCACGTTGAGCCGCTTGGCGAGGGTCTGCGCCAGGTAGGTCTTACCGCACCCGGTCGGCCCAATGAGCAGAATGTTCGACTTGGCGATTTCCACGTCGTCGATGACGGCATCTGCGGAGGTGATGGTGTTTCGCGAACGGATGCGCTTGTAGTGGTTGTACACCGCGACCGAGAGCGCCTTCTTGGCGGCCTCCTGCCCGATGACGTACTCCTCGAGGAAGTTGAAGATCTCCCGCGGCTTGGGCAGTTCGAACTCGCTCGAGGTCTCTTCGCCGGCCTCGGCGAGACGTTCCTCGATGATCTCGTTGCAAAGCTCGACGCACTCGTCGCAAATGTAGACGCCGGGTCCGGCAATCAGTTGTTGAACTTGCTTCTGGCTTTTTCCGCAGAAGGAACATTTGAGCAGATCGGCGCTCTCGCCTATTCGTGCCATGCTCGGCCTCCTCCTGGTATCGGCCCTTGCCGCTCTTCCCTGGAAGGCGGGTCTGGGGATCAGCGGTCTGATGACGCTACTGTGGGTCAATTACTGAGCCTAGCCGGAGTCGACGACACTGGTCGCAAATGACGGTTCGCGACACACAAAAAGACGCACGCCGCCAAGGAGACGCCGCACATAATGTGTCTCTCGTCGGGCGACGGCGTTCCGCCCTGGGCCGCTGGCGCCGTGAGCCGATTTAGACTTCTTCAGATGGACACGAGCCACCGGGAGCCGCTATGAGCACGAGATGGGCGCGATTCGCCCGCGGCTGGATCGCCGCGCTCGTGTCGACATTTGTCGCCGTGTTCTCCCATGCTGTGGCCGGAGGATCGATTCCCAGTGTCGCCGGCATCGCGCTGTGCCTCTCCTTCTCGGCCGTGTTTTGCGTGCTCCTTGCGGGCAAGACCCTCTCCCTCCTGCGGCAGGCGGTGTCTGTCGCGATCAGCCAGTTTCTGTTTCACGGTCTGTTCGGTCTGCTCGCCGATGCCCCGGCCCCTCCGGCGGCCGGCCACGGAATGAGCATGGACGTTTCCGCCGGATTCGCCGCCTCACTTCCGGCTCAGCAGGCGGCTATCGCCATGCCGACCGACTCGCGCATGTGGCTGGGACACGCCGTTGCCGCCGGCGCCACTGTCCTGGCCTTGCGCCACGGCGAGCGTGCGTTCTGGGGCCTTCTAAACATCACGCGGCTCGCCCTGACCCGGCTATTCGGTCACACGGTCGCGGTCGGTACCGGGCAGTCGTCGCGGCCGCACGCCGTTGCGAGCGATCGAGCACGGCTGCCCCGGCCCGTCGAAGACATGCTCTCAGTGCTCCGCCACCGTGGTCCCCCGCGCCTCACTGTGCGCATCCACACTCCGTAGGGCACCCCTTTCTGCAGGGCGCCCATTCATTCGTCACACGGCTCCGAACCCCAATACGCCGCCATGCCTGTCGCCGTTTGCCGCGATTTTTGAAACGCCGAGGACCATCATGAATTTGAACACTCCGATTAAGGTCGCTGTCGCCATTGGCGCGGGCGCCCTCCTGGCCATTGCCGTACCGATCGCGGCCAGCGCCCACGTCACGATCACGCCGTATGGAGCCGACCCGGGTTCCTACTCGATCATCACCTTCGCGGTGCCGAACGAGTCGAGTTCGGCCACCACAACCAAACTGGAGGTCGACATTCCCACCGGCACCCCGTTCGCCAGCGTCAGCTACATTCCGGTGTCCGGTTGGTCGACCGACCTCGTATCGGAGACCCTTCCGAAGCCGGTCACCATCGATCACAATCAGCTGACCACCGCCGTGACGCGGGTGATCTGGACCGCGGATGCCGGGTCGGAGATCCGCGACGGCCAGCTGCGGCAGTTCTCGCTGTCTGTCGGTCCCGTTCCGAACACAGGCAAGATCCGGCTTCCCGCCACGCAGACCTACAGCGACGGCACGGTAGTCCGGTGGAACGAGAGCGGATCGAATTCCCAGCACCCGGCCCCGGTGCTCTACGTGAATGACGCACCGGTAGCCAGCACCGACGCGGACGCAGAGGTGACTGCCGCGATGGTTGCCGATGCAACTCCGCCCGCGTCGGGAGACCCGATCGCCCGCGCCCTCGGAATCGGCGGACTCGTCGTTGGCACCATCGGAATCGTGCTCGCCGTGACCGCACGCCGGCCGAGATCGAAGCCACGAGGCGGCGCAACCCGAAAGGCGAGCCAGCCGTGACTCGGCGCATTCACCGCGTCGCCGGCCTGGCGTCGATGGCCGTCGCGGTCCTTGGCCTCGCGACCGCCGGGGCGGCGCTCGGCGCAGCCGACCCGGCCGCGGCACACAACTACCTCGTCTCCTCCACCCCCGCGGCGGGCGCAACCCTCACAACGCTGCCGCCAGAGTTCGCGATCACGACCAACGATGTGCTTCTCAACATCGACGGCAACGGCTCCGGCTTCGCGCTGCAGGTGAGGGATTCGGCCGGACGGTACTAC
>JAUZFY010000239.1 GCA_030840185.1 Microbacteriaceae bacterium
ATCTTCTGCGCCGGCGCCGGCCTGCGCTCGAGCGACATCGCCCAGATCTTCGCTGACGACGTCACGGTCGACGCCGAGGGCGTCGTGATTACCGTCCGCGGGACCAACCCGCGAGAAGTCCCCCTGCTCCGGAACTGGGAAGAATGGATGGTCCCAGCGCTGGAGGCGTCCCCCACCGAGTTCCCACTCTGGGGCAAACCGAACCGGACCAACGGCAGCAACCTGCTCAGCAGCTTCACCGCACACACCGTCGGCACCTTCCCGCGCAGCGACCGCCTGCGAGCCACCTGGATTGTCACCCACCTCCAAACCGGCACCCGGATGAAGGAACTCCTCCGCGCGGCCGGGTTCGACAAGTTCGAGAACCTCCCGCGGTACCTCGAATTCGTCAACACCGTCGACCGCGCCAGCTTCCGCGCCGCCCTCCGCGGGGAGGACAGCGAATGACGAACAGCAGTCCGGAGGAAGCCCTCGACCTGCTCGAATCCCGCATGCAATCCACGTTCGGGATGGGGCACGATGACTTCGACCGCAAACGCAGCCGTGGTCCCGCCTCGATGGCTTACTTGAATATGGCAGCACGAATTGTCGACACATCCGGCGTGGTACCTCAATTGGAGGAATGGCGTGCCACGAAGGTGAAGTCGGCGGCGGGCCGGAAGGCCGACATCCCCTTCCGGGCCATTCTCATTCTCTTCCTGCTGCATGTGCAAACCGGTCACGGCGTGAACTACAACGCCATCGCCAGGACGCTTGACGTCCGCTTCAAGGCCAAGCACTTCGACCTCCTCGGCATCAATGACAACCCCGGTGACCGGATGGACTGGTACAAGCGACTTTGGAGCAACGTCGACAGAATGATGAAGTACATCGACCCGTACCCCTCGCCTCGCAATAAGAAGCTCAAGCCCAAGAAGTACGCGAAGCTCATGGCGAAAGCCACCAGCGAGGAGGGACTCAAGAAGGCCGAAGCGAAGATGAAGCGGCTCGACTGGGTGTGCGAGCAGCTCCTCCACACTTCTGTTCGCATGCTCCCGAAAGAGTTCCTCGACAGGTCCCACGGGAATGGGGCCATGGACGCAACGCTTATCGAAACCACTGGACGGCCCAATCCGAAAGACCTCACTCGGACGCGCGGAAACGCCGACCCCTTCTCCGGTCGATACCGCCGCCAGGGCAGCCACGACGGACAGGGCGCCAAAACCGACAAAGCCGGCTACGAGTTCGAAACCCTCGTACTCGTCTGGAACAAACCGTTCGAGTCGATGCTTTTCCCCTCGCTCATCACCGCCGTCGGGTTTCACCGACCAGGAGAACTGAGAGGACACGGCCTCAAGCTCATCCAGTCACACCAACGTCTCGGCTTCACGGGCGCGCTCGTGCTTTGCGACCGCGCCTACAACAACGGTGATGTGAACGACTTCCACATCCCCGTGCGACTCCTCGGCTGCGAACTCGTCATCGACTACAAGAAGACGAACCTGGGATTGCAGAGCAGTCACGAGGACCTCATCCTCGTCGAGGGCAACTGGTACGTCACCTGGATGCCCGAAGACCTCATCAACGCCACTATCAGCTATCGCACCCGAGTCAAAGACCCCGACACCGGGAAAACGAAACGACTCATCGACAAAGAAAAGTACCTGTCCCTACTGGCCGCGCGACGCGCTTATCGCCTCACCCCCAAGGGGAAGCCTGACAAGGACGGCTACCAGCGGTTCATCTACCCAACACCGGGCTACATGGCGGTCGACCGCGCTACCGGCAAACGCGTCGCCAAACCGAAAACAGCCGCAACCATCACTATCCCCATCGATGCGGGATTGTCGAAGGGCCGGTCCTCGAAGGCACAAGCACTCGCCATCAAGCACTGGCAGAAATTCGCATACAAGTCACCTGAACACAAGGCCATCTACGGCATGCGGAGCCTCGTCGAGTCCTCCAACAAGACCCTCAAAGGCAAGAACTATGAAAAGCTCGGCCACACCGAATCCCGGTCCGGCCGCGGATTCGCATTCAACTACCTCGTCGCAACCCTCGCAGCGGTATCCTCCAATCTGCGCAAGATTCATGACTTCTACGCCAAACTCGCCGAACGCGACCTCGGCGGTCCCATCCCCCGTCAACGCCGGCGCAAGACCGCCGCCGGAGTGCCGCTCACCCCGGCCAGCTCGCCCGCAGCTCTTGCGCCGCCCCGCTAAACGACACTCCGCACCACGACAACCCCCGCGAACCGAAAGCTTCAGCCTGCCCAAAAGCAGGCTGATCGGCGTTTAAGGGCCAAATCCGGCCCCCGAAACAGGATCACAAGCACTATCGCGCAGAAATGACGAAGGGCCGGCCCGACATTTCTGCCAAACCGGCCCCGCCGTATTCGTTTCGGCCTATTTAATGAAACCCATCGCTGAATTTGATGAAACAGCCTTGGTGCGCGAGGGGGGACTTGAACCCCCATGCCCTCACGGGCACACGGACCTGAACCGTGCGCGTCTGCCAATTTCGCCACTCGCGCAGACTTAGCGAGATTACCACAGCCCGGGGTGCCCTTCGCTCGTTGAGGTCGTCCGCGAGAGGCGGTAATTCGTTGCGCGCGCTCGCGTCACAGACCTTGCGGCTAACATCTACCTTGTTGTAAGAGCGACGGCGACGAGGGAGACCATTGGGCCTGCTGGACAGTTTTGAGAAGGGCTTGGAGCGCGTTGTCAACGGCGCATTCGCCAAGACCTTCAAATCTGGCCTGCAACCAATCGAGATTACATCGGCCCTCCGGCGCGAGCTCGACACCCAGGCCGCGGTCGTGGCACGGGACCGAATTCTCGTTCCCAACCGCTTCACCGTGCGACTCAATGGGGTCGACTACCAGCGGATGACCTCGATCGGCCCGACCCTCATCGACGAGTTAACCCAGTTGGTACTGCAGCACGCCACCGCCCAGCATTACCAGTTCTCCGGTGGCATCAGCATCAACCTGACCGAGGATCCGTCGCTGGTGCAGGGCATGCTCGCCATCGACTCGGTGAGCGTCAAGGGCACTGTGGCGTGGACTCCGGTTCTGGAGATAGCGGGCAAGCGCTACCCGATCGTCAAGTCGCGCACCATCATCGGCCGCGGCAGCGACGCGGACATTACGGTCGATGACGCCGGCATCTCCCGCAAGCATGTCGAGATTCTCTGGGACGGCACACGGGCCGAAGTGAACGATCTCGGGTCGACCAACGGCTCAAAACTCGATGGCGCACCGGTCAAACGCGCGCCGCTCCCACCCGATTCCGTCATCGACATCGGGAGAACCCGTATCGTATTCCGGGTGCTCGCCCAATCCGCGTCGGTTGATCAACCCTTCGATCCGCGCGCGCCCGACGACGGCCTCGGAAATCGGCGATGAGCGAACTCACCTACCTGCTTCTTCGCTTCGGCTTCCTTCTGGTTCTGTGGGCGTTCATTTTCGGGGTGGTCTACGCGTTGAGGTCCGATCTGTTCGGTTCTCGGGTCCGCCGCACTCCGGGGGAGCAGGGAAATCCGCCCTTCGTAGCCTCCGCCGTCACGCCGCCCGTCGCACCGCCCGTCGCACCGCCCGTCGCGCCGCCGGTCATGCCACCTGTTGCGCCCGCCTCCCCGCCGCCCGGTGGCGGGTCGTCGTTCACCCAACTCATCTCACCCTCGCGTGGAACGGGTGGAACCGATGCGCCGACTCGACTCGTGATCACCTCCGGACCAAAAGAGGGCCTTGAGATCGAGCTCTCGAAGGAACCACTTACTATCGGGCGCTCGAGTGCCAGCGGCCTGGTAATCCGAGACGACTACACATCAACCCATCACGCGCGACTCATGCTCTGGAGCGGGGAGTGGGTCATCCAGGACCTAGACTCGACCAACGGCACTTTCCTCGACGGAAAGCGTGTCAGTCTTCCCACCCCGATTCCCCTGAATACTCCGGTCAGGATCGGCACGACCAGTTTCGAACTTCGGCGGTAGGTGCATGGCCACATCGGGCAAGAGCACGGCCGTTTCTCACGTCGGCAAAATCCGGGCGAACAATCAGGATTCCGGCTACGCCGGCTCCCATCTGTTCGTTGTGGCCGATGGGATGGGCGGCCACGCCGGCGGCGATGTCGCCTCGGCCATCGCCCTGAAGCGCG
>JAUZFY010000271.1 GCA_030840185.1 Microbacteriaceae bacterium
TTCGCGGACACCGTCTACAAGTCGGGCGCGGCCGGATACGGCCTGTACAGTTCGGCCGCGGCCGTGGGAGCCCTTTCCGGCGCCGTTCTCTCCACCCGCAGGCTGACCGTTCGACTTCGCACGATCATGTTCGCGGCCGGACTGTTTGGACTTGCCCTCATCCTGGCCGGAACGGCCACGTGGGAGCCGCTGTTCATCGTCTTCCTCGCGTCTATCGGGCTGAGCAGGCTGCTCTTCGCCACGGGAGCAGAATCCACGGTTCAGCTCTCCACCAATCGAGCCATCCGCGGCCGCGTCATGTCGCTGTACTCCATGATCATGCTCGGAGGGCAGGCGCTCGGGGGCCCGATCAGCGGTGCGATAGCAGACCGATTCGGCGTGCACGTCGCCATGGCAGTCGCGGGGATCGTCCCGGCGCTCGCGGCAGTTGTGATCTCGATCGTGCTTGCACGCTCGGGAAAGCTAGCACTGAAGATCCGGCTGCGTCGGCCCCGGACCCTCGTGCAGATCGTCCCGCGATCGCACCGGCCGGTCCGAACGGTCCGGGCAGGACAGAGCCACCAGACAAAGCGGTCCGACGGAGCGGTCACACGGACCCGTCTGGCCGAAGTCTCCGATTCGCCTCCGCGCTAGCCGCGCTGGTTGCGGTCGAGCATCGCCTCGACCTCGTCGACGGCCATGACCGGCATTGTGCTGTGTGTGAGATTCTGCTCGCCATCGGAATGAACGGTATCGACGAGCCCGCGCAGCATCACGACCGCATCATCGACGATCTCGGTGCTTCTCTCCTGAGTTCCGTGCAGAAGCCACTTGGCAATCTCCAGCTCGGCATACAACCGTGATCGGTTGCGGATCTGTCGGTCGCTCGTACTGCGGGTCGCGGCGTACGCCACAAATGCGGCCTCGGCGACGTGCTCGCCGCGCGCGCCGAGCAACCAGGAGAGGTCACGGGCGGGATCACCCACGCTCAGGGACTGCCAGCCGAGCACCCCGGTCACGGTGTTCTCCGCGGTCAGAAACGAGTCTGCCGAAAGTGCACCGTTGATCACGGTCGGAGCGAACTGCCAGAGGGCGGAATCCTCCGTCGCGCGCTCCCAACGGCCGAGCAACTCCGCCGGAACGAGGTTCGTCGCCCCGGCGCGGTCCATGATCGTGACGCTCGAACGAAGCACATCAGTCGGCGTCAGCACCGGCAGACCGGCATCGGCAACCACGCTGGTCGGAAGGGTGTGGATAGCCGCGATCGCGCGGCCGATGGACGGGGCGAGTGGGCTGCCCTGCGAGATGGCGGACAGGGATCGTTTGGACCCGTCGACGAAGTCATAGACGACCGCGCGTGTTCCCCCGATCGGTGTGTGACCGGCGAAGGCGGGGACCGCGAAGGGAAGCCGGGCGCGAACCCCGTTGCTGAGGGCGCGAAGAGCGACGAGATCGGCCGATTGCTCGGCTTCGGCCCGTTCGGAGGTGGGCACGCGGATGATCCAGCGCCCGCCGTCGCGGCTCGTCAGCAGCGCCGATTCGTAGTCGCCGTCGGTGCCCGAGCCGTACCGGGTCGCGGCGGCGACATCGAGGCCGGCTACGGCCGAGGTGGCAAGCGCGGCTAGAGTGAGATGGGATCTGGCCATACCTGAAAGGGTAGGTTGTCGGTCGCCGGCCGGCGACGAACGCCACGCCTGAACCACCCCTTCCGACGATTGGTCGCAGTATGTTCGCTGATTTCCTGGCGCCGCTTCCCGTGTCGACTCTGCCGCTGTCCCGCCATGATCTGGACCGGGATTACCTGAGCCGTTCCCGGCCCGAGCTGTTCGAGGAGTTGCTCGCCGACCCCGCGACTCGGGTTCTCATTCTTCGCCCGAACGGCGAAGCGCTTGTGGATGGCGGCGGCCTTGCCCTGCTCTCTCCTGACGCAGTTCCCGAGCCGGAGCTTCGGCTATATCTCGGGCGGTCGATCCAGCCAAACAGTCAGGGGACGATCTACGTTGCCGCGGTGCTCTCGAACGATGCGGCGGATGCCCTCGCTCCCGAAGCGGAGCGGTGGGGAAACCTTCGCGCCATTGGCAGCACACTTGGCGACCTCGATGCCGGGCTGTTCACCGCGGCCCTCGCCCTCGCCAACTGGCACGACACTCACCGTTTCGCGCCGCAAACCGGCGCCCCAACCGTTCCGGCCGAGGGCGGCTGGGTTCGCAAGAGCGTCGAAGACGGTCGCGAGGTGTTTCCCCGCACCGACGCCGCGATCATCGTGGGCGTGGTGGACGACGACGACCGCATCCTTCTCGGGTCGAACGCGATGTGGCCCACCAACCGTTTCTCGCTCCTCGCCGGTTTTGTGGAGCCGGGGGAGTCGCTCGAGAGCGCGGTCGTGCGCGAGGTGTTCGAGGAGTCCGGCATTCGCGTCGTCAACCCCGTTTACCTCGGCTCGCAACCCTGGCCGTTCCCCGCCTCCCTGATGCTCGGATTCATTGCGCGGGTCGATCCGGCCGTCAAGTCCCTCCTGACCCCCGATGGCAACGAGATTCTCGAGCTCCGCTGGTTCAGCCGCGACGAATTGACGGCTGCCCTCGACGAGATCGGCTTGCCCGGCCGCACCTCCATCGCCCGCGCCATCCTCGAGCACTGGTATGGCGGCCCGATCGCCGACTCGCTGAAGTGGTGACCTCGGCAGATTCACTGCTCGAGGCGCTCGACGACGACCAGAGGGTCGCGGCGCAGACGCTTCTCGGTCCGGTGTGCATGCTCGCCGGTGCTGGGACCGGAAAGACTCGGGCGATCACGCACCGCATTGCGTATGGAGTAGCGACTGGCGTCTATCCACCCGAGCGGGTGATGGCCCTCACCTTCACCTCTAAGGCCGCCGCCGAGTTGCGCGGTCGATTGCGTCAACTCGGCGCCGCCGGGGTCGCTGCTCGCACCTTCCACGCCTCGGCGCTGTCCCAACTAGGCCACTTCTGGCCGGAGGTGATCGGCGTCACGATGCCGCGAATCCTCGACAGCAAGGGCCGGTTGCTTGCCCAATCCGCCGAGTCGCTTCGGCTCAAGCTCGACACGGCGACCCTTCGGGACCTCGCCGCGGAGATCGAGTGGCGCAAGGTGTCGCGGCTCACCCTTGACCAGTACGCGAACGTCATAGACGGCCGCACGCTTCCGTCGATGCTCGACGCGGACAAGATGCTCGCCCTCCATCGCGCGTACGAGTCACAAAAGGACGAGCGGCGCCAGCTCGACTTCGAAGACGTTCTGCTCGCGACCGCCGGGATGATCGAGGCCGAACCCCGGGTCGCCCAGCAGGTTCGCGAGCAATATCGGTTCTTTGTCGTTGACGAGTACCAGGACGTGTCGCCGCTTCAGCAGGGGCTGCTCGACCTGTGGCTCGGCGAGCGCCAGGACCTCTGTGTGGTTGGAGACGCGAGCCAGACCATCTACTCCTTCGCCGGAGCCTCGGCCGACTTCTTGCTCGGATTCCCCGCCCGATACCGTGAGGCTTCGGTCGTGCGGCTCGAGCAGAACTACCGCTCAAGCCCGCACATAGTCGCGACCGCGAATCAGCTGATGCGAGGGCGCCCCGGCGCGCTCGCCCTTCGTCCGACTTCGAGCGGGCCGGAGTCCGCCGCGAAGGCCGCACCGACCATCACCGCGTATCCGAGCGACGTCGCGGAAGCGCGGGCCGTCGCCGGCCAGGTCGCCGCCCTGATCGCGGAGGGCACCCGCCCGCAGGACATCGCGATCCTGTTTCGCATCAACGTGCAATCCGCCCCGCTCGAGGCCGCGCTTACCGACTCCCGCGTGAGCTTCCAGTTGCGAGGCGGGACACGCTTCTTCGAACAGCGCGAGGTCAAACAGGCCCTCATGATGCTCAAGGGCGCGGTGGTGGGAGCGACCAGAGAACCGCTGTTCAAGACGGTGAGCGACGTGCTGCGATCCCTCGGCTGGACGCAAG
>JAUZFY010000274.1 GCA_030840185.1 Microbacteriaceae bacterium
CGAAGAAGTTCGCGGAAAATGGCCTCTGGGTTGCACAGCGCGCCGTTCCCGGCGAACGACTCGTAGAGTACCGTGCGCGGTCGCACCGACCCCCGCGATGCGACGGCGCGAATCTCCGAGTGCCACGCTCGACGAAGTTGGCGCAGACGTCGTCTCGCTAGTTGCAGCACAGTGCCCTCCAGGTTCCGACCCGAGGAGCATTTTCTTCGAGCGGAATAGAGGTGCCTCTAGGAAAGCGCCGTTGGAGTCGGGAGATAGCCTAACGCGAGAGCTCGGGCTAGACGCCGGTAGTCGTGCTCGTGGGTTCGGCCTATCGGGTTCGCGCGGAGGGAATTCGTAGCTCGATTTCCGTTCCGGCCCCAGATGACGCGGTGACGGCCACCGTTCCGCCGAAGCGTTCAACCGTGTCTCGAACGAGCGCGAGTCCAATACCGAATCCGGGGCGGATTGACCCGCCGTCGCTGGTCGCGGCGCCGGATCTGGCAAAACGATCGAAGATTCGGGACGGATCGATCCCGGTGATGCCTGGCCCCTCATCCCGAACGCTGATCCGTACCATTCCTCTCGACTCGGTGAGCCTGACATGCACCGTCGAGCCCTTCGGGGAGAAGCCGAGGGCGTTGTCGAGGAGGGCAAGCATGCAGCGGTGAATTCCCGCCGCCGGAACCAGAGTCGCGAATTCGCCCGTCGCCGTGGTCGCGATCGTCACCGAGCGATCTGTGGCGACAATTCGCATGGACTCGACGGCCTGCATCACCGCGGGATTGAGGTCGACCGGAATGCCGCTCTTGACCTGGCCGCCCGATTCGGCCAAGGCCAGCAAATCGTTGACAATCTCGATGAGCGTAGTCGTGTCCCGTCTGAGGTCGGTCACGATCGGTGCGGCGGGATCCCCGGACTTGAGGCCGCGCTGAAGAAGTTGGAGTCGCGCGTCAAGCACGGCGAGCGGAGTGCGGAGCTCGTGGCTCGCATCGGACACGAACGCGCGCTGCAGCCGGAGTACGTCCCCCAACGGGCGGACTGCGCGACGTGTGGCAAACCAGCTCATCGTTCCAGCGAGGATTACCGCGATCAGACCGATGCTTAGGCCGCCCACCAGGATATCGATGCCCCCAACGTCGATCGTGGTCTCGTGCGCTCGGTGCAGGTCGAAGAGCCTCCCCGGTGGGATGTGCACGAAGACGAAAACAAACGCCGCAATGAGCACGGCGAGAACGAGCACGCTTGACGTGATGGTGATTCTCAAACCGACCTCGCGAGACGCCCGTCGAATTGCGCGGGCATCCGCGTCGTCGATATCCGGATGTCCCTCGCGTCGGGTCACTCCGCTCCCAGCCGGTAGCCCTGACCGCGCACGGTCGTGATGAGGTGACTCTCCGTTTTGCGCCGCACGTAATGTACGTACGTGTCGACGGTACCGGGCTGATCGCCGGCCTCGAACACCTCCCGCAGAATCTGTTCCCGGGAGAAAGTGCGCTGAGGATGCCCGCAGAACAGGCGCAGCAGGTCGTTTTCTCGCTGGGTCAGCAGGATGCGGCCGTCGTACGGGGAGTAGATGGTGCGGCTCTCCGGATAGAACTCCCAGAGTCCGATTCGAACGAACGGTCCCTCCCCGGTGTACACCCGGCGAATTGCCCTGAGCCGGGCGAACAGCTCATCGAACTCGAACGGTTTGACCAGATAGTCGTTGGCGCCTGCATCCAGTCCGCGCACCTTATCTTCGACGGTGCCGAGGGCGGTAAGCACGAGAATCGGCGTGGCGATGCCCTTTTGGCGGAGGCCCTCAATCACGCTGAGCCCGTCCAGGTGGGGCAGTCGCCGATCGACGATCATCACGTCGAAGTCGCTGTTGAGCGCGACGGTGACCCCCTCGGCTCCGTCCGCCACGAGGGTGACTGTGTAGACCTCGTCGAGCACCTGTTGCATGAGGGGGCCGAGCTCCGGGTCGTCTTCGAGGAGCAGCAGACGTGGCCTGGTGTCGATCATGAGTCCCTTTCGGTAGCGCTCACCCATTAAACCGTCTGCCGCCTGTGATGCGCCGCGCCCGTCTATTGTCACCCCGCCACGTCTCCCTGTTCCGTCGGGAAATCCGATTCTCAGAAAAGTCGGGAACGAAGCCGCGCCGTAACACGGGGGCAACACCGGCGTAACCGATGGGCAATCGCTCGCCCGTACGGTTGCGAGAAACCCCCGCCGCCGTTATTCGGCGCACTTTTGCGGAGGGCCGCTGCCGATCCACGGTCGCACCGAGAAAGATTTGGTCCACACAGATGAAGCTCAGCCACAAGGCAGTCATTGCCGCCATCGTTCCGGTACTCGCGTTCGGTGTTGTCAGCGCCGGGGGAGCGGCCGCCGACGCCGCGAGCGGACCTATCCCGAAGTTCGACCCCGATGGTCGGAGTCTCAGCCAGATCGAGGGAGCGTTGAGGTCCGGCAAGGTCACGTCCGTGCAGCTGGTCGACTTCTATCTCCAGCGCATCAATGAATACGACAAGCAGGGTCCGAAGCTCAACGCGATTATCAAGATCAACGGGAAAGCGGAGTCGGATGCCGCCGCGCTCGACAAGGCACGGAGCGCCGGCGCGAAGGCCGGCCCGCTCTACGGGATCCCGTTTGTCGTGAAAGACAACTACGACGTGGTCGGGTTGCCGACAACGGGCGGTTCGGTTGCGCTGGCCAACAACTACCCGACCAAAAACGCCACCGTAGTGCAGAGGCTCATCGAGCAGGGCGCGATTGTGCTCGCGAAGACGAACATGTCCGAGCTGGCCGCGTCCTATGGTCGCCTCGGCTACAGCTCAATCGACGGGCTAACACTCAATCCGTTTGACCTGAATCGAAACGCCTCCGGATCGAGCAGCGGCACGGCGGTGGCAGTCGCAGCCAACCTCGCCCCGTTCGGTCTCGGCACCGACACGTCCGGTTCCGTTCGCGGCCCGGCCTCCGTCACTGGCCAGGTCGGCATCCGTCCGACGCTCGGCCTGACCAGCAGGCAGGGTGTGATTCCGTTGTCTCTGTCGGCCGATACCACCGCGCCGATCGCGCACTCCGTCGCCGACGAAGCGGTAGTGCTTCAGGCCATCGCCGGTACTGACCCGGCCGATCCGGCCACCGCTGACGCCGGATCGACCCATTCCTACGCCTCGAACCTCAGCTCCAAAGCAATCGCGGGCAGCCGGGTCGGCGTGCTTACGGGATTCTTCGGTGGCAACGCCCAGGTTGACAGCTCGGTGAACGCGGCGATCTCCAAGCTCAAGTCGCAGGGAGCGACCGCCGTCCCGGTGGATCTCGGCGCCCAGTACGCGACGCTCTGGAACGACGTTCTCGGGCCGGTCGGCGACATGGAGTTCTCGTCCGAATTCGCCAAGTACCTGTCGGCGGAACCTGCCGGGACCATCAAGTCGGTCCAGGATCTCCTGTCGATCAGCAGCTCCGCCGGGGTCACGGCATCGGCGACCCCGGTCAACCCTGGTCGGATCGACGGATTCAAGGCGGCCATTGCGGCCGCCCCGCAGTTGGGATCGGCGCAATACCTCAACATCACGCAGACCGTGATGCCGGCCCTTCGCCAGCACGTCGAAGACGTGATGAAGTCGCAAAAACTTGACGCGCTCGTGTTCCCGACGCTGTCTTGCGTCGCGTCCCCTCGGTTCGACCAGCCCGATTCGACCTACTCCTGCAAGGCGGATGACCCATACGCGGCGTCGTACATCTCGTCGGCGACCGGACTGCCGGAGGTCACCATTCCGGTCGGGGCCGACTCGCAGGGACTCCCGATCGGCATGTCGTTCCTCGGCAAGGCGTACGACGAGCAGACCATCCTGAACCTCGCCGACTCGTGGGAGACCTCGAATGGGCCGCACCTGACCCCGAAGACCGTCGGCCGCTAGAGGCAGGACTCTAGGCAGTATTCCTCCGTTGTCCCGCGCGACAGACGCGAGTACCGTTCACCCCACGGGGCCCAAGGCAGATTGGTTGGTGTTCTTTTCTTGGGCTCGCTCAACTAAGAGGGTGGAAGCGCATGGATTCAGGCACGATAGTCACGATCATTGTCGTGGTCGTCATAGTTCTCATCGCCGCGGGGTTGCTCATCTACTTCGCCCGGCGGCGCAAGGCCGACGTCGATCGGCGCCGGGCCGCGGAGATGCGGGAGAAGGCGAAGCTGGACGAACTCGGCGCCCGGGAGCGTGAGGCAAAGGCCTCTCGTGCGGAGGCGGATGCCCAGCAGGCCGAGATTGACGCGGAGCGGCTTCGACGGGAGGCGCAGCAGCGCCAAGGCGAGGCCGAGTCGGTGCGCGCACAGTCCGATGAGCAGATTCGACGGGCGGACCAGCTCGATCCGGACGTGCACCGGCGTGGACAGCGGGCGGATGACCGCAACGACAACCGCAACCGGCACTGAACTCGCAAGACGGTACCGAACTCGCAAAACGGCAGGCACGCGCGGTTAGTTGCTCCCGCTCAGCTCGTGTTCGACCCACCAATCGGTAAAGTCCGAGGCGCGACTGTCGTCACCGAACCGGATCACCCACAGGTTGCTGTAGTCCGGCGCCTCGAGATAGCGAGTCTCCCCGCGCACAAAGGCGACGTCCTCGGTTTCGGCGAGGAGGTTCCATTGGAAGGTGTAGCTTCCGGGTGCGTCTGCGGCGGCGAGCCATCCGTCGACAATCGCCTCCCGACCGCGCAGCGGCTCGTGATAGGGGTCGAAGTGATAGGTGGCATCTTCCGTGAAGAGAGCTCGGATGTCGTCGGGGCTGTTGCTGTCCCACGCGCGGCGGTACCCCTCGACCCATCGCAATACTCGCTCGTTCATGTCTCTATCGGTACACCCGAGCGACCACATTTCAACCCGCGCCGACTGCTGACGAACTCCCCGACAAAGGGGAGAACGGCTGCGACGGTAAGAGGCCGGTGCCGTTCTGATCCCACGGGCACCGGCCTCCACCTTGGAGGAGACCGACCACCCGAAGATCGTTCTTCTCCGCCCTGACTTGAGCAGGGCACTCGCGCAAGCGCGCCGCGCGAGAGCTTGTTCAACTGTGGTCTTCGTAAAGCTTGCGGACAGCCTAATTCGGCCAAGCTGAAAATGGCCGGGTGGTTTGCCGTGGGTCACCCGGACTACAGCCAGTGCACAGTCCGACCACAGTCAGGTCACAGCGGGAAACGCCGCACGTGCGGGTCGCAGGATTCACGGCGAGGCGCAGTGCAATAGTGGAACGATGGAAGGGACTGCAGTCATGTCAGAAAGTTCAGGGGCAAAGCCCACCGTCTTTGTGTTGTTCGGAGCCACCGGGGACCTGGCCAAACGGATGGTCATCCCGGCGTTTTACGAGCTCGCGCAGCACGGCCTGCTTCCCGAGAAGTGGTTGCTGATCGGCAACGGTCGCGGTGACCAGTCCCACGAAGACTTCACGGCGCACGTCCATGACGTTCTGGCCGAATTCGGGCCAAAGCCGGAGGGGGCGCAGTGGGACTCGTTCAAGGAGAACCTGAGGTTTGCCGGCGGCGGCTTCGAGAAGTCAAACCCCGGGTCGCTTCTCGACGTGCTGAGCGAGGCGAAAGACAACCTGGGCGACGACACCCAGTACATTCACTATCTCGCAATTCCACCGGTCGCCTTCATCTCTGTGACGGAGGCGCTCGGCGAGCATGGTCTTGCCAAGGGATCCCGCGTCATCTACGAAAAGCCGTTCGGCACGAGCCCGGACAACTTCCGAAAACTAGACGCGGCCGTGCACTCTGTGCTGGACGAGTCGCAGGTCTTTCGCATTGATC
>JAUZFY010000281.1 GCA_030840185.1 Microbacteriaceae bacterium
TTACCTCACCAACTAGCTGATAGGCCGCGAGTCCATCCTTGACCAAAATTCTTTCCAACTCCTAGCCATGCGACTGAAGTTCGTATCCGGTATTAGACACCGTTTCCAGTGCTTATCCCAGAGTCAAGGGCAGGTTACTCACGTGTTACTCACCCGTTCGCCACTAATCCACCCAGCAAGCTGGGCTTCATCGTTCGACTTGCATGTGTTAAGCACGCCGCCAGCGTTCATCCTGAGCCAGGATCAAACTCTCCATAAATGTTTGATAGCACGAACAGACCGAAATCCGAACGGCACATCCAGCGCCACCCGCACCCGGAATAGGGTGTCGAGGCGACAAGTTTGACACTGACAAGAACAAATCAAAACTGACTTGCTTTTGTTTGTATATCTATTTCCAAAGGAATCTCCCATGCCGATCACCGCAAAAAACGGATCACAACACACGAGGTTTTTGGCATTTGACATTGTGCACGCTGTTGAGTTCTCAAGGATCGGACGCTCCCGACATCCACCAAAACGGCTTCAACCCGGGGCCATACCCAAAAAATATATCCTGCAAAATCACCCACGCTTCCGCGCAGAGCAACCTCACTAACTTACCACTCAAATCGTTGCTGTCAAATCGTCAGCCGAGCTAGTCGACCGGTCCTATGAACATCCCGATGAGTGGGTTTGATCCTATTCCCAAGCGGGATTCTCCTACAAGAGGAGTTTCACTTCTGAGTGCGGATTTTGTCCCTCTTGAGGCCGGCAAGCGCTGCGGCTTTTTCCGAACCTTTGGGGTGACAAGAAAGAAGATTACGTCGGATCCGAGGCGGGCGCAAATCACCCGCGCAACCCGGGCGCGTCGCCCGTAATTACGGGTCGAAGTAGCCGCACGCGGGGGTCGCAAGGTGCGCTGTTTGCCGGCTAACTGCGCACGAAGTCGCCCGCTTTCACAGAGGTGGGTCGCCGATCGGCTTGCGGCGGATCAGATCCCTACAGCGGCTCCTTCCGGAGCGGGATTCCCTTGCGCTTGCGCTGGTGGTGGCGTCCTTGGCATGGCGAATGCCGCGGCGACCGTTGCGACGGCTGCAACGGCGACCGAAATGAAGACACTGCCCGAGGCCAGTTCGACGGTCCCGACGTTGGTCTCCCCTCCGCCACGCGAGAGGAAGATCGCGTTGGCGATCGCGCCGAAGATCGCGACTCCGAGGGCGCTTCCGATAGAACGAGCGAACAGGTTGGTTCCCGTCACCACTCCGCGCTGGTTCCACTCAACGCTCACCTGCGCGGCAATGAGGCTGGGCACGGCCACCAGGCCCATCCCTAGGCCGATGACGAAACAGCTTGCCGCGACAATCCCGATGTTCGGTGTTTGGCTGAAGATCACGAGCGGAAGCGTTCCGATGACTGCGATGGCAGTTCCGATGAGAACCGTATTTCTAAAGCCAATGCGCAGATAGAACCTTCCAGATTGAGACGCCGCTATCGGCCATCCGATCGTCAGCACGGCAAGGGCCAGCCCGGAGACAACCGGTGTTGCCCCGAGTGACGTCTCTAGATACGTCGGCACGTAGGAGGTCAGGCCAATGAGTATCGCTCCGACTCCGAGCGAGATGAGCGCGGTCGTGAGCAGCAGCCTCCGAGAGAGGACCCAAAGCGGGAGCACCGGTTCGGCGGCGTACCTTTCCGCGATGGTGAAGCCGACCAGCAGGATGCCACCGACGACGAACGACCCGATGCTTTGCAGCGAATCCCACGCCCAGGCCTGGCCGCCTTCGAGCACGGCGAGGATCAGCAGGCTCAGCGCGGCAGTGAGCAGGGTCGCGCCAAGGTAGTCGACCTTGTGCTTCGTCTTCTCGATCTTCTCGTGAAAAACTCGCACGAGCAGAACCACCGCCACGATGCACAGCGGCACGTTGACAAAGAAGATCAAGCGCCAGGTGAGGAACTGCGAAAAGACGCCGCCGAGGGTTGGCCCCACAACGGAGGAGATCGCCCACACACTTGCGAGGTAGCCCTGGACCTTCGCCCGTTCCGCAACCGAGTAGATGTCACCAACTATCGTGATCGCCATCGGCTGCACGGCACCGGCACCGAGACCCTGAACGACGCGGAAGATGATGAGCGCCGGCATGCTCCAAGCGAATCCGCAGAGGATCGAGCCGACCAAGAACAGCCCGATTCCGATCAGGATGATTGGCTTTCGCCCAACAGTGTCGGACAGCTTGGCATACACCGGAACCGACACCGCTTGCGCGAGCAGGTAGATGGAGAACAGCCACGGGAACTGGGAAAAGTTGCCCAAGTCCTTCACTATCGAGTGCACCGATGTCGCGAGAATGGTCGAGTCGATGGCCACCAGGCCGTTCGTCACCATGAGTGCGATCAAAATAGGGCCGCGTTCCGATCGGAACCCGACGTCGAGAGTGTTGGTGCTAGTGCTCACGTGCGTCCTCTGAATTTCAGTTGCTTGGTCAACGCAGACTGCTCACCCAACCGCGCCTGAGGTTCTCCAACCGGATGGCGCCCCGAAGCATTCCCTGTTCAATCGCGCGACACGGATCTCGTCCTTCGCCTCCGGAGCTGTTGCCTCGCGAGCGGCCCGTATTCCGGACAGGCGCGACGTGGACCGGCGCGAGTTGTGCGTGGCCATGATGCGCGCGCGGGACGGCCTGTGGATAGGGGTTGCCTACCTGCTCGGAACCAATAAACTCGGCGAATGCGTACCCGACGCACCCGAATCATTGTGTCGATCCTCGGCGGCCTCTACCTTGCGGCATGCCTCGCCATCGGCTTCTGGCCGACACCGGCAGATCGGCCCCTAGGCGGCGTCGTCGCCGGCATGCTGCTGGCGCTGCGCGAGACAGGGGTACCGGATGCCGTCGGCTACGGCACACTAGAGGCCCTTGCCAATGTTGCGTTCTTCATACCCGTCGGGGCGCTGCTCGCCGCCGTCTTTCCCCGACGTCTGCTCTGGGTCGCGGTGCTGCTTGCGATCGCACTCTCCGGCCTAATCGAAACGGGTCAACTTCTGCTACTGCCGGCGCGCCTCGCCAGTTGGGGCGACATCATCGCAAACTCGATCGGCGGGGCAGTCGGCGCGGCAATCGTTGCCGCCAGCCGACGTCACAGGAGCCGCTCAAGCAGGTCTCCTTGAGTTTGCTCGTCGACGGGCATGCCGGACTCACCTGGTACGGCAACCGCGTGACGGGGTCTCGATACGGTCGCTTCGCGACCTACTCGACCCACGGGGACATCGCTTCGCGACCTACTCGGCCCACGGGCGACCCACGGTGCTACGCGGGGATCTCCTCCACCTTCAGCTCCGCCCCGAAGATGGATACCAGCAGCTGGCCCGTCCACTCGATGAGGTCGGCGTCCGCGAGCGGGATGCCCTGCCGCACCGGCATCGGCACTGACACCGAGTGCGTCTGCTGAAAGTATCGCGCGCCCGGGAACATGCGCTGCAACCGAATCTGAATCGAATCGACCAATTCCATCGAGGCGACGCGCAGGTTGCCGCCGGCGGTGACGACCTCGCTTAGTCCCGCCTTCTGAGCCATTCGGCGCAACCGGGAGACGGCAATCAAGTTGAGCACCTGCACAGGCGGTTCGCCGTAGCGGTCGGTGAGTTCCTCGAGAACACGGTCGATCGAGTCGCCGGATGCCGCTGGCGACGATGCCGTCGAAAGCTTTTGGTACGCCTCGAGCCGGAGCCGTTCACTCTCCACGTATTCCTCGGGAATGTGGGCATCGACCGGCAACTCGAGCCGAAGCTCCGTCTGCCCCTCCGCAACCTCGCCACGGAAGGTGGAGACCGCCTCGCCGATCATCCGCAGGTAAAGGTCGAAGCCGACGCCGGCAATGTGACCGGACTGCTCGCCGCCGAGCAGGTTTCCGGCACCGCGGATCTCGAGGTCTTTTAGGGCGACCTGCATTCCCGCGCCGAGTTCGTTGTTGGCTGCGATCGTTGCGAGCCGGTCGTGCGCGACCTCGCCGAGCGGCTTGTCGGCGTCATAGAGGAAGTAGGCGTATGCGCGCTCCCGACCTCGACCGACGCGACCGCGCAGCTGGTGCAGCTGACTGAGCCCGTACTTGTCGGCGCGGTCGATGATGAGAGTATTCGCGTTGGCGATGTCGAGCCCAGTCTCGATGATCGTCGTGGACACCAGCACGTCGAACTTGCGCTCCCAGAAGTCGACCATCACCTGTTCCAGCACGGCCTCCGGCAGTTGACCGTGAGCAATGGCGACTCGCGCCTCCGGCACGAGCTCGGCCAGCTGTGCCGCCACCCGGTTGATCGAGGAGACGCGGTTGTGTACGAAAAAGACCTGACCCTCACGCAACAGCTCGCGGCGAATCGCGGCACCGACCTGCTTGTCGTTGTACGGCCCGACGAAGGTCAGGATGGGGTGCCGGTCCTCTGGAGGCGTCGCGAGGGTCGACATCTCCCGAATGCCGGTCACCGCCATCTCGAGCGTGCGAGGGATCGGCGTGGCTGACATCGCGAGAATGTCCACGTTGGTCTTGAGCTTCTTGAGGGCGTCCTTGTGCTCGACCCCGAAGCGCTGCTCCTCGTCGATGATGACCAGTCCGAGGTTCTTGAGCCGGATGCTCGGGCTGAGCAGACGATGCGTCCCGATGATGACGTCGACCGTGCCATCCGCCATTCCCTCGATCGTCTCTTTCGACTCCTTGTCGGATTGGAAGCGGCTGAGCGCGCGAAGGTGCACCGGGAACCCGGCGAACCGCTCGGCGAAAGTCTCCATGTGCTGCTTCACGAGCAGGGTCGTCGGAACGAGCATCACGACCTGCTTGCCGTCTTGGACCGCCTTGAACGCGGCACGAACCGCGACCTCGGTCTTGCCGTAGCCGACGTCGCCGGAAATGAGGCGATCCATGGGAATCGGCCGTTCCATGTCGGCCTTGACCTCGTCGATCGTAGTGAGCTGGTCGGCGGTCTCGGCGAACGGGAAGGCGTCTTCGAGCTCCTGCTGCCACGGGGTGTCCGGCGGGAACGCGTGCCCGCGGCTCGCCATCCGGGCCGAATACAGCTTGACCAGTTCGACGGCGATGTCCCGCACAGCCTTGCGAGCGCGGCCCTTCTGGGCAGCCCATTCGCTCCCGCCCATCTTGCTGAGGGCAGGCGCCTCCCCGCCGACGTACCGGGTGAGCAGATCAAGCTGATCGGTTGGCACATACAGCTTGTCGTTGGGGTAGCCGCGCTTCGATGGCGCATATTCGACGAGTAGGTATTCTCGACTGTTCTTGACCGCGTTGCGGCCCCCGGTGCTCACGACCCGCTGCACGAGCTCGACGAACCGCCCGATGCCGTGCGTCTCGTGCACCACAAAGTCGCCGGCCTTGAGCTGCAGCGGATCGACCACGTTCTTGCGTCGACTCGCGAGCTTCTTCACCTGCCGGGCGTCATAGCCAGCGGCGCGCCCGTAAAACTCGCTCTCGCTCAGCACGGCGAATCTGGTCTCGGGAAGTTCGAAGCCGTGCTCCACGGATGCCTTCAGCAAGTACGCGACTCCGGTTTCGACATCCTCGGGGAAGTCCTCGACCAGCCGAGCGGCAAACCCGTGCTCACCGAGCGCCTCGGCTGCGCGTTCCACCTGGCCATGACCCTGGGCGACGACGACGACGGTCCACCCGTCGGACAGCCGGTCCCCCACATAGTCGATCGCGCCATCCGCGTGGCCCTGAAAGGTTGGAACCGTGGTGGCTTCGACGCGGATGTAGTGGTCGCCGTCCCGCAATTCGCTCGTGTCGGACTGGGCCTCGGCCGCACCACTGTCGAAGGAACTCAGGGTCCACCAGGAGCGGGGGCCGGCGGAATCACGAAGCGCACTGATGCTGAGGAAGTCGCCGGAATCCAGGTCGATTGGCGCCTCCGCCCCGGCCGTGGCAGCATTCCACGCGGCGCTCAGGAACTCGCGGTTGGTCTCGACGAGGCTGACCGCTCGGGTCGCCACCCGTTCCGGAGCGAGAACCGCGATGGCCGCGCTCGCCGGCAGATAGTGGGTGAGCGGAACGAGACGATCGGCGAGGGCCGGCGCGAGGGACTCCATCCCATCGACCGGGATCCCCTCGGCAATCTTGGCGAGCATCTGCGAGAGGCTCGGGAACTCGTGCTGCATCTCACGCGCGCGTTGCCTCACCTGCGGGGTCAGGAGCAGTTCCCGACTGGCGAGCAACTCGACGCTGTCCACGACCTCCGGAAGCGACCGCTGGTCCGCCACCGAGAACTGGCGGATCTGCTCGACCTCGTCGCCGAAGAACTCGATTCGCCACGGATGTTCGGCGGTCGGCGCGAAAACGTCGAGAATGCCGCCGCGCACGGCAAACTCGCCGCGGCGGGTGACCATGTCTACCCGGGAGTAGGCGAGGTCGACGAGCCGGTGCGAGATGTCGGAGAGGTTGTATCCGCGGCCACCGGCGGCGAGTACGAGCGGCTCGATGCTCGTCAGATTGTCCGACACGGGCTGGAGGGCGGCCCGAACGCTCGCGACGATGATCAGGTCGCCGACCGGCTCGGCCTCCCAGCGCTGAATGATGCGCAGGGCGCGGATGCGCTTGCCAACGGTTTCCGCACTCGGGCTCAGGCGTTCGTGCGGGAGGGTCTCCCAGGCGGGGAACTCCACGACCTGTGCCTCCGGCGCGATGCTCCCAAAGGCGGCGCGGAGGGACTCGGCGTCGCGGCCGGTGGCGACGATGGCGAGCAGTGCCTGAGGGCCGGTTCGGGCATCCAGCAGAGCCGACAGAAGTGGGGCTCGGAGGCCGTCGACGAGGGAGAAGTCGGCACTACGCGACGCCCAGGAAACCGCATTTTCGAACGTGTGGGCGCGCAAAAGCGCAGTTTTCAAGCCCCGAAGAATCACCACGCAATTCTACGCGCGCCATCCGACGCTTTCCGGCGGCCGCCATTCCCGCCGCAAACCCCCCAGATCGTCTTCCGAAATACATGCAATTTGAGCGACACGCCGTGGGAATCTAAGTTTTGGACGGCGTGTCGCGGGGATCGCATGGATTTCGGAAAGGAACCTCGGGGAAAGGAATTTGGGGAAGTGGGGAACCGAGGCGGACTGCTACTCGCCTGCAGTGTGGAAGCGGAGTTGGGCCGCCGTTAGCCCGTCCCGGGCGATGGATTCGACCGCATCCGCGGCATCCGTCAGCAGGTTCGGCAGAACGGAGCGTTCCGTCGAGCCGAAGTCGCGAAGCACAAAGTCGGCGGCGGGCTGCCGCCCGGGTGGGCGACCGATGCCGACCCGAACCCGGGTGAAGTCCCCGGTGCCGACCGCGGAGATGATGTCCCGGATGCCGTTGTGGCCGCCGTGTCCCCCGCCGAATT
>JAUZFY010000323.1 GCA_030840185.1 Microbacteriaceae bacterium
CGCGGCAACGGAGGCGTTGATTCCGCGGGCGTCCGGCTCCCAGCCACCGGTGTCGACGAGCGTGAACCGACGATCGTTCCACTCGGCCTAGTAGGTCACCCGGTCGCGGGTGACGCCGGGCGTGTCCTGCACGACGGCCTCGCGGCGGCCGAGGATGCGGTTGACGAGCGCCGACTTGCCGACGTTGGGTCGGCCGACGATCGCGAGCACGGGCAGCGCCGGCATGTAGGTGACGGCGTCCGGGTCATCCGTCGCCGCATCCAGGATGTCGCGGTCGTCCTCGTCGAGGTCGTAATCTTCGAGGCCGGCCCGCAAGGCGTTGGCGCGCATGTTCGCGTCGGACTCGTCGAGCACAGCGATCTTCTCGCTGAGCTTCGGGTCGAGGTCGCCGTAGTCGTCGTGCTCTTGATCGTTGTTGTCTGGCATGGAAGTTTTCCTTAGATGGTCTCGATGCAGGCGCTTAGCGCCTTAGTCGACCCGCGTTTCTGACAAGGGCGACGACCGCTTGAACGGTCTGGTCGAAGTCGAGATCGGTTGAATCGAGGGTGGTCACACCCTCGGCGGCGTTCATGAAGTCGACCACCCGGGAGTCCTGGGCGTCTCGAAAGCTGAGTTGCTGGGCAACGACCGTGGCCGATTCCCTCGGAATTTCAGCGGAACGCCTCGCCATTCTAGCTTCTTCCGTCGCGGTGAGCAGAATTCGCACGTTGGCGTCGGGTGACACGACGGTGGTGATGTCCCGCCCCTCGGTGATAATGCCCGGCCTGGCGCTGGCCTCGATCACCTCCTGGAACAGGCTGACGAGGTATGCGCGCACCACCGGAATGCGGGCGACGGTGCTGACGACGGCGGTGACTCGCGGATCGCGGATCGCCTCGGTGACGTCGGTTTCGTCTACTCGAACGTAGTAGTCGTCGGGATCGGTCCCGATGTCGTAGCGGAACCCGGGCAGCGACGCGATCACCGCGTCCGCGTCTTCGGTGTCCACCCCGTGCTCGAGGGCGTTCCAGGCAAGCGCCCGGTAGGCGGCGCCACTGTCCTGATAGTCGAATCCGAGTACGCGGGCTGCCGCGCGGCTGACGCTCGACTTGCCGCTGCCGGCCGGACCGTCGACAGCGACGACCATGCGGATGATCTCTCGCTCGTTCTCGCTCACAGCGCCACCTCGGCAATGCGCCAGCCGCGGGCCTCCAGCTCGGTCACCAGTCCAGCTTCCGCCTCCGGCACAACGGCGATCTCCGCGAAACCGATCGCCACGCCGGGCGCATGTTCGAGTCTGAGGTCTTCCAGGTTCACTCCGATGTCTCCGATTTCGGTGAGCAGTCGGGCCAACTCCCCCGGCTTGTCGTCCACCATGACAATGATCTGGCTGAACCGGCGGTCCTGGCCGTGCTTGCCCGGGATGCGGGCGACCCCGGCGTTGCCACCGGCGAGCAGCTCGGCAACGGCGCGGCGCGCGCCAGGCGCGGACGGCGCATCCAGTGCGTCGATGAGGGCGTCGAGGTCGGTGCGGTATTCGCGCAAGAGCCCGACGACCGAGGCGGAGTTGGCGCCGAGAATCTGCACCCACAGCTCGGGGCTGCTGGATGCGACGCGGCTGGTGTCCCGCAGGCCCTGGCCCGACAGCGCGAGCGCCGACTCGGTTCCGCCGAGCAGCCGTCTGGCCAGCAGTGAGGAGACCACCTGTGGTAGGTGCGAGACCAGTGCGACGCTCGAGTCGTGCTGTTCGGCGGTCATGAGGATCGGGATCGCGCCGAGGTCGAGCACGAGGTCCTCGATCACGCCGATCTGCGCCGCGGGGATGTCGTCGTGCGGGGTGACCACCCAGGGTCGTCCGATGAAAAGGTCGCCCCGAGCGGAGATGGGACCGCCGCGTTCCCGCCCGGCGAGCGGATGCGAGCCGATGTAACGCAGGATGTCGGCGCCGGTCGCGCGCAATTCCTCGAGCACCGAGACCTTCACGCTCGCGACATCCGTCACGATGGCGTTCGGGAAGGCGGCGAGCTCGGCCGCGACGACGCGCGCTGTGACATCCGGCGGTACGGCAACGACGATGAGCCGCGGGATGTCGGTGTCCTTCGCGGGCCGACCGGCGCCGTAGTCGATGGCGAGGTTCAGGTTCACCGGGGAGGAGTCGTGCACGATCACATCGACCCCGATCGCGCGGAGCCCGAGTCCGATGCTTGCGCCGAGCAGACCCGCGCCGACCACGCGCACCTCGCCGATCATGCGGCTTCCGTTCATGGTTGGCTTCCCGTGGCGTTCGCTTCCCGGGAAATGGTGAGCAGCGCGCCGAGTTCCGCCTTCGTGAGGTCACGGATCTCCCCCGGGGCGAGGGTACCGAGGTGCAGCGGGCCGAACTGCCGGCGCACAAGATCGATCACCGGGTGACCGACCTCCTCGAGCATCCGGCGCACGATGCGGTTGCGTCCGGAGTGCAGGGTGATTTCCACCATTGTCTCGGCCGCCCCGGCCTGACCGACGATGCGCGCCTTGTCGGCCGAGATCGGCCCGTCTTCGAGCTCGACGCCGGAGAGCAGTTTGCCGATGGTCTGCGCCGAGACGCGACCCTCGACCTTCGCGATGTAGGTCTTGAGTACGCCGAACGACGGGTGGGCGAGCACGTGCGCGAGTTCGCCGTCGTTGGTGAGGATGAGCAGGCCAGAGGTCTGCGCGTCGAGCCGCCCGACGTTGAACAGCCGCTCCTCGTAGCGAGCCACGAAGCGCTGAAGGTCCGGGCGTCCGCGATCGTCCTGCAGTGAACTGACGATCCCGACCGGCTTGTTGAGCATGAGGTAGCGGCGGGAGGTGTCTAGCTGGATGGCGACACCGTCGACCGACACAAGGTCGTCGGGCCGAACGCGGCGTCCGAGCTCGGTGACGACGTCCCCGTTCACCTCGACGCGACCGGCCTCGATCATGTTCTCCGAGACGCGGCGGGAGGCAACGCCGGCGGCGGCCATGAGCTTTTGCAGCCGCACGCCGTCATCCGCGGCGCTGTGTGAATTGGCGCCGCGTGAATCGGCGCCGTGTGAATCGGCGCCGTGCGATTCGGCGCCGTATCTATCGGCGCTTGGTCTATCAGTGGACATCGTCAAACCCGTCTGATCCGTCGGAGAGCAGCGGCGAGATGGCCGGGAGCTCCTCGAGCGAGTTGATTCCGAGCTGGGTGAGCAGCAGGTCGGTGGTGGCGTAGTGGATGGCGCCGGTCTCGCTGTCGGTGAAGGCCTCGGTGATGAGGCCACGGCCGAGCAGGGTGCGCACTACCGAGTCGACGTTGACCGCCCGGATGGACGCGATCGCCCCGCGGCTGATCGGCTGCTTGTAGGCGATCACGGCCAGCGTCTCGAGCGCCGCCTGGGAGAGCCTGGTGGGATTCTGGGTGAGCACGAAGTCACGCACCGCGTCGTCGTATTCGCCGCGCACATAGATTCGCCACCCGCCGCCGACTTCGCGGAGCTCGAACCCGCGACGGATCGCACCGTCGACCCCGTCGAAGTCCGCGACAAGGCGCTCGATCGACTTTCGCACTGTGCCGACCGGAACCCCGAGCGAGGTGGCAAGGGACACGACGCTTTGCGGCTCGTCAGCAATCATCAGGATTGCCTCGAGGCTGCGTTCCACGTCGATGGGTGGGGCGATGTCCGTCTGCTCATCCGCGTGCAGCTCAGTTTCCACAGTCAGCTCAGTTTCCATAGTCAGATCCAAGGCTCGCGAGGTTTTCTTCCGACCAGTGCTCCGCCGTCCAGCGCACAGTGAGTTCGCCGAGCGGTTCGAGTTGCTCGAACGCGATCGACGCTCCGCGATACAGCTCGAGGATGGCGAGGAAGCGCGCGACAACCACGCCCTTCAACTCGACACCGGCGATGAGCTGCCGGAAAGTCATCGGTTCGCCGCGCCGCAACAGCGCGACGACGGTCGCCGCCTGCTCCCGGATGCTCACCAGGGGTGCGTGCAGGTGGTCGAGTCCGACCGTCGGCAGTTCGCGAGGCGTGAAGGCCAGGGTCGCGAGGGCCGCGAAATCGTCGACGCTCAGCGTCCACACCAGCTCGGGGGTGCGCTGTCGGAACTTTTCCTCGAGTCGCACCGTGCGAACGTGACGCGCGCCCTCGACGTCGAGCTGGGCCGCGTACCAGGCGGTGACCTCTTTGAACGCCCGGTACTGAAGCAGCCGGGCGAAGAGCAGGTCGCGGGCCTCGAGCAGCGCGACATCCTCCGCGTCGACGAGTTCGCCCTGCGGCAACAGCCCGGCGACCTTGAGGTCGAGAAGGGTCGCCGCGACGACGAGGAACTCGCTTGCCTGGTCGAGTTCCTCGACCGAGTCCAATTGCTTGAGGTAGGCGATGAATTCGCCCGTGACGATGCTGAGCGAGATCTCGGTGATGTCGAGTTCGTGCTTGCCGATCAGGGAGAGCAGAAGATCGAACGGGCCGTTGAAGTTGCTCAGACTGACCGAGAATCCGGCAGCCTGATCCTCGGCCGCTTCCGCGATCGGAGGCTCGCCGGCCGCGGGTTCGCCGGTCACCAGCTCGCCGACGGAACTACGCGATTGCGCCACGCGAGATCATCTCTCGGGCCAGTTGACGGTAGGCCTCCGCCGCCTGGTGCTCCGGCGCGTACTGGGTGATCGGGGTACCCGAGACGCTGGCATCCGGAAACTTCACCGTTCGGCCGATGACGGTCTCGAACACCTTGTCCCCGAAGGTCTCGACGACCCGCTCGAGCACCTCACGGGAGTGCAGGGTGCGGGAGTCGTACATGGTGGCGAGGATGCCGTCGAGTTCGAGGGCCGGGTTGAGACGGTCCTTCACCTTGTCGATGGTCTCGACAAGCAGTGCGACTCCGCGCAGCGCGAAGAACTCACACTCGAGCGGGATGAGCACTCCGTGGCTCGCGGTCAGAGCGTTGACGGTGAGCAAGCCGAGCGACGGCTGGCAGTCGATGAGAATCACGTCGTATTCGCCGCTCACCTGACGCAGCACTCGAGCGAGAATCTGCTCGCGGGCGACCTCGTTGACAAGGTGAACCTCCGCCGCCGACAAATCGATGTTGGCCGGGATCACGTGGAGGCCGGGCGTGGACGTCTCACGGATGGCGTCGTGAGCGTCCTTGACGGTGCCGAGCATGAGGTCGTAAATGTTTGCACCCTCGTGGCCGGGCACGCCAAGACCGGCGGACAGTGCGCCCTGCGGGTCGAAGTCGACGGCGAGCACGCGGCGACCGTAGGCGGCGAGCGCCGCGCCGAGGCTGATCGCCGTCGTGGTCTTGCCGACGCCGCCCTTCTGATTGCATAGGGCGATGATGCGGGCCGGTCCGGCCGAGGAAAGCGGCACCGGGATGGGAAAGGAGGTGAGCGGTCGCCCGGTGGGTCCGTTGGCGATGCGGTCGAAACCGGGGAGGAGCTCTTCGACCGATTTGTTCCGCTTCGCTGTCATCCCGACATTCCCTCGTCTTCTGATCGGCCACTGCCAATTGCCACGATTCTACCGAAGCTCGCCATTCTGCCCGCCGCGACCCGCGGCGTGTGCCCGCGTGCGTGTTCGTCACGCGCCGCGCTGTCCGGGCAGTTTCGGAGCGCGCCTTCGCATATCCGGGCCACTGCCGATTCCAGCTCGCCGACACCCTTTCTCCGGAGGTGTCGGCCCGATTGGGCGAATTGACCCCACCTGAGCGCTCACAACCGGACAAAAACGAGAAACCTTTGGAGAAACGAGCATCGGCCGTGCGACCTGCGCGACCCGCGGCGTGTGCGGTGTGCACTAATCCGCTACCGGGCGCGCGGATGAGCCGTCGTGTACATATCCCGCAGGGTGTCCGCCGTCACGAGGGTGTAGATCTGGGTGGTGGCGACCGAGGAGTGGCCGAGCAACTCCTGCACGACCCGCACATCCGCTCCCCCGGCAAGAAGATGGGTCGCAAACGAGTGCCGGAAGGTGTGCGGCGAGATCTCGATGCCGAGCCTCGCCTGCTCGGCCCGCGAGCGGATGATCAGCCACGCGTTCTGCCGGGACACCCGCTGACCCCGGATGCCGAGAAACAGCGCTGGAGTGGCCTTGCCGCGAGTGGACAGCAGCGGTCGGGCGCGTACGAGGTAGGCGTCGATCGCTGATCGGGCGAAGGAGCCGAGCGGAACTATCCGTTGCTTGCCGCCCTTGCCGAGCAGCCGGACAACGTCAACGCTGGATCCCTCGGAGCCGAGCACGTCGTCGACGTTGAGGTCGACCGCCTCCGAAATGCGGGCACCGGTCGCGTAGAGCAGCTCGAGCAACGCCCGATCCCGCAACGATTGCACGTCGTCCCCGCTTGCGGCCTCGAGCACGGCGGTCATCTGCTCGATCGTGATGGCCTTGGGCAACCGGCCGGCGAGCTTCGGCGGGGTGATGTCGGCGGCGACATCCACCGTGACTAGTCCTTCGTCGAGCAGAAACCGGTGCAGCCCGCGCACGGACGACAGCATTCGCGCCATCGAGGATGCGGTCAGCGGCCGCTCTGATCGGGTGCGTAGGCGCACGGCGAAGGCTGACACGTCGGCGAGGGAGATTGCCTCGGGCGTTGTGACCCCG
>JAUZFY010000131.1 GCA_030840185.1 Microbacteriaceae bacterium
GGCTGGCGCAATCGCGGTTGGCGATCGATTGCCTAGTCGCCGAGGATCCCCGCCGCTACGAGCGCTCCTGGAACTCGGCAACTCGCGACTTCCGGCTGATCACCGGCGGCCTCGTCCTGGCCTCGAACTCGCACCTGCGCCGGGCGATTGTGCCGACCGCCGCAAGAGCGCCTGCCCTGTTCGGTCTGGTGGTCGAGCGGCTAGCCCGCTGACGCGGCAAGCGTGTCGAACAAAGCGTCGAGCCGCTCATCGACAACCTTGTGCTGCGGGTTGGCGTCGTACCAGTCGATGATCTCCCGCGCGCCCTCCGCGAAGCCGGTGGTGGCGGCGAAGCCGGGGACGAGGGACTTGATCTTGCTGTTGTCGAAGATCATGGAGTGGCTGCGGTCGCCGAGATGGCCGGCCCCCATCTCCGGATCCGCCGCGGCGAGGGCATCCGAGGTAACGTGCACGACGTGCGGCTCGACGCCCGCGGCATCCGCGAGCAGTCCGGTGATCTGGGTCCAGCTGACGACCTCGTCGGACGTGATGTGAACGCTGTCGCCGATCGCGTGATTGTTGCCGAGCAGTCCGACGAATCCGGCCGCGAAGTCGCTAGTGTGGGTGAGCACCCAGAGCGCGCTTCCGTGGTCGTGCAGAATGACGGGTGCTCCGCGACGCATGCGATCGATCGCCGTCCACCCGCCGTTGAGCGGGATGCTCGTGCGGTCGTAGGTGTGCGATGGTCGCACAATCGTCACCGGGAATCCGGTCTCGCGATAGGCGGACACCAGCACGTCCTCGCACGCGATCTTGTCGCGGGAGTACTGCCAATACGGGTTGCGCAGCGGCGTCGACTCGAGGACGGGCAGGCGCAGCGGCGGCTTTTGATAAGCCGAGGCCGAGGAGATGAACACGAACTGTCCGGTGCGGCCGGAGAACGTCTCGACGTCACGGGCCACGTGCTCGGCGGTGAAGGCAACGACGTCAACCACCACATCGAAGTCTCGGTCCCCGATCGCTCGGCGCACGGCCTCAGGGTCGCGCCCGTCGGCGACGAGCACCTCTGCTCCCTCGGCGGCCGGTCGAAGCGAGGACCTTCCGCGGTTGAGGAGCGTGACGTCGAAGCCGCGCTCGACAGCGAGCGCGCTCGCCGCGGAGCTGATGATTCCGGTGCCGCCGATGAATAGGACCGTGGGAGCTGACATACCTATACGGTTGCCGCTCCGATTAGTTTCGTCAAATCGTCCCGGATGCGTTCGAGCTCGGACAGCGGCATTCCGAGCCGCTCGACGATCCTCCCGGGAACCTGTTCGGCCTGCGAGCGGAGCGCGACGCCGGCGGAGGTGAGCCTCACGTCGAGGGACCTTTCGTCCGTGGCGTTTCGAGCGCGGGTGATGTATCCGGCCGACTCCAGGCGCTTCAACAGGGGGGACAGGGTCGCCGGTTCGAGAAACAGGGTCGCGCTGATGTCGGTCACGGTGCGCGGGTTGCGCTCCCACAGCGCGAGCATGACGAGATATTGCGGGTGGGTGAGACCGAGTGGCTGGAGCACAGGCCGGTACAGGGCGATGACGCTGCGCGATGCAGCGGCGAGGGCGAAGCAGACCTGACGGTCGAGCGCGAGCGGGTCCATGAGTCCAGCCTATCGGCCTTAGGCAGTACACTTATAGTTAGTGCACTCTTTATATTTCAGCGGCATCAAGGAGAAGGAATATGGCAGCCAAACTGCCCTGGTGGGATCGCCTCAATCGCAGGCTCTACCCGTACATCGGGCCGCCGCCGCTTGGCCCAATCAACGAGACTCCGCTGCCCACGACGCTCACCAAGGCGTGCCCGATCTGCGGGCACCCGATGAGCGACCACGAAATCGAGCGGAGGGACAACCGCCCGACACAGATTCACTGCCCCGACGACGGCACCTACGCGCCCCACCAAGACATCGCGATGTAGGCCGCCCGGCCCGATTCGTTCAACCGAGCAACAGTGTGCGGAGATCGCCGGGGGTCTTCGCCACGCCGATCGTGCCAACCTCCTCGGCCGGCGACCCGTAGCCCCACCCGACGAAGATGGTCGGAATACCGTGCGCCGCGGCACCCTTCACGTCGTGTTCGCGGTCGCCGATCATGACCGGCCTCACCAGGTCGGTGCCTACCGCACCGAGCCGAAGCAGCGCCTCGGCAACGACATCCGCCTTTCGGCTGCGCACCTCATCCTCCGAGGCGCCCGTGATGACCGTGAAGTACCGGGTAAGTCCGTAATGGTCGAGCACGGCGAGAGCCGGAGTCTCCGGCTTTGACGTCGCAAGGGACATCGGAATGCCCCTCTCGTAAATGCGCTTGAGGAGGTCGGCGACGCCCGGATAGACAGTGCTGTTGAAGACCCCGGTGGACAGGTAATGCGGCCGGTACACACTGAGCGCATCGAGCGCCTCGTCGGTGTCCATGCCGGCAAGGTCACGAAATGAGTCGAGGATGGGCGGTCCAACGTAGGCGAGCAGCTCCGCAGGGCTCGGGATCGGCCGGCCGAGTTGCTCGAAGGTCCAGGCGAGGCTCGCGGTGATGCCCGGGGCCGAATCGACGATCGTGCCGTCGAGGTCAAAGAGGAAGCACGTCCATTGTGGGGTCACCCGTCCAAGCCTAAGAGGTCGCAGGCGACTCGCCCTGCAGCTCTCGTCCCTGCCCCGTTTCGTCAGGCTGTCACACGAGCGGCCCGGCTCTCGGCCGCTTCTTCGCCGGATCAGAACAGGCGGGAATCGCTGTCGTCGAGTCCGCGCATCTCGTCATAATCGAGCAGGAGACAGCGGATGCCGCGATCCTCGGCGAGCATTCGCGCCTGCGGCTTGATCTCCTGCGCGGCGAAGACGCCAGACACGGGAGCCAGATGCGGATCGCGGTTCATCAGCTCGAGGTACCGGGTGAGCTGCTCGACCCCGTCGATGTCCCCCCGTCGTTTGATCTCGATCGCAACCGAGCGGCCCGTGCCATCCGTCGCCAGGATGTCGACCGGTCCGATGGCGGTCATGTACTCGCGGCGCACGAGCCGCCAGCCCTCGCCGGCCAACTCGATCTGTTCGGCGAGGAGCTTCTGCAGGTGCGCCTCCACGCCGTCCTTCTGCAGGCCAGGATCGATGCCGAGGTCGTGGTCGCTGTCGTGCAAGATTTCGTGGATGGAGATCACCAGCAGGTCGGCCGTCTTCGCCTGTGTGACCCTCCAGATTTCGGCGACGCCGGCCGAGGATTGGTCGTCATCCGGCTCTATGGACCGCACGCTGCACGGCGGGCTCATCCAGTTGAGGGGCTTGTAGCTGAGCGAGTCGGAGTGAACCAGCACGCTGCCGTCGGCCTTGAGGACGAGCAGGCGAATCGCAAGTGGCAGGTGCGCACTGAGGCGTCCGGCGTAGTCGACGGAACAGCGGGCAATGACGAGACGCACCCGACGAGCTTAACGCGCCCCAGCCGTCGCGACGCATGCTCCCTCCCGGTCGCTCCCGCGTGCGTTTCTTTTGAAAACGCAGGAGATTCACCACAAGATGCCGTCTTCCGGGCCGTTTTCGCCGTGGTGGTGGTGA
>JAUZFY010000351.1 GCA_030840185.1 Microbacteriaceae bacterium
GCATCCTCTCGGTCGATCGCGGCCAGGAGGAGGCCGCGACGGCGCTCGGCATGACCTGGTTCCAGTCGATGTGGCGCGTCATCATCCCGCAATCGATGCGGGTGATCATCCCGCCGACCGGCAACGAGTTCATCTCGATGCTCAAGACGACCTCGCTCGTCACGGCCATTCCGTTCACCCTGGACCTCTTCGCCCGCTCGCGCGACATCTCCGTCGAGACCTTCACCCCGATCCCATTGCTCCTCGTCGCGTCGACGTGGTACCTGGCCATCACCTCCGTTCTCATGGTCGGTCAGTACTTTCTCGAGAAGCGGTTTGCTCGGGGCATTGGTGACGCGCGGCCGGACGGCGCCGAAGCCGGCTCGTCTCCGGCGCCGCACACGGGACCGATTGGCGCGGCGGGTTCCTCCGACGCGCCGGTTCTGGACAAGAGGGAACACCAGTGACCCAGACATCCGTGCCCATGGTCGAGGCCGACCAGGTGTCCAAGAGCTTCGGCTCGAACCATGTGCTCAAGAGCATCTCGCTCACCGTCAACCGCGGCGAGGTGATGTGCCTCGTCGGGCCGAGCGGCTCGGGCAAATCAACCTTCCTGCGCTGCATCAATCACCTCGAGCAGGTGGATGCCGGCAGGCTGCGAGTGGATGGCACGCTCATCGGCTATCGCGAAAAGGGCGACAAGCTGCACGAGTTGAAGCCGCAGGAGGCCGCACTGCAGCGCCGGGATATCGGAATGGTGTTCCAGCGGTTCAACCTCTTCCCCCATATGACCGCGCTCGACAACATTATCGAGGCTCCGATGCGGGTGAAGCGGATGCCGAAGGCGAAAGCGGTGGCGCGGGCGAAGGAGCTTCTGGCCAGGGTCGGGCTCGCGGACAAAGCGAGCGCGTACCCCGCTCACCTGAGTGGCGGTCAGCAGCAGCGCGTCGCGATCGCCCGGGCGCTCGCGATGGACCCGAAGCTCATGCTCTTCGACGAGCCGACCTCCGCTCTCGATCCCGAGCTGGTCGGCGAGGTGCTCGATGTCATGAAGGAACTCGCCGTCGAGGGGATGACGATGATCGTCGTGACCCACGAAATGGGGTTCGCCCGCGAAGTCGCCGATTCGCTTGTGTTCATGGACGGCGGGGTCGTCGTCGAGGCCGGCGATCCGCGATCGGTGCTTACCGATCCTCAGCACGAGCGAACCAGGGCTTTTCTCTCGAAGGTGCTGTAGCGGTATCCTTCCGGTGTTTCGTCACGGCCGGAACGGATCTAAAATTGTACTGCCCAGGCCCGTCGAGCCTGTCGCAACCGTTCCCGAGGTGAATCAACGATGAACGAGGCGACATACGGAACCGCAGCGCGCATCAGCTTGGCCGAAGAAGCTTACGACGCTGTCCGGAGGATGATCCTCGACGGGAGGCTCGCTCCCGGTAGTCGAGTCACCGTGCGTCCGATCGCCAGCGCTCTCGACCTATCGCCGACACCGATCAAGGCGGCCCTCGCCCGCCTTGAGCAAGAGGGCGTGTTGGAAGCACGGTTGCATCGTGGTTTTTTCGTGCCGACCCTGAGTCGTGACGACATGCGCGACATCTATGACATGAGGGAGGGGCTCGACGGTGTCGCCGTCCGCCGCGCGGCCCAATCGGAGCAGCGGGTAAGAATCGCTGCGGTATTGCGGCGCAGTTGCGAACGACAGCAGGCCTGCCTGCACAGGGGTGACATCGACGGTTTTCGCGCCGAAGATCTTCACTTTCACCACACCCTGTGGGCGCTGTCGGGCAACGAGCGTGTCAGGCGAGCCGGAGAGAGCCTGCAGGATCAGATGAGGCTCGGCAACGCCGTTTCGGCTCGGCGGCCGGGCAGGGGAGGGCAGGCGGTCTCTGAGCACCTCGCAATTGTGGAGGCGATTTCGGTTGGCGACAGCGATGGGGCAGAGAAGGCGGCCCGTCACCACATTCGGCTGACGGCCGATGACTTGGACGAAGAGCTGGGCGAGAGCTAGGCGGCAGCGGGGGCGTCAAAGCGCGGCGTCAGCGAGAGCAAATCAGACACGTCCCCGGACACCTCGACCGGCAGCTGACCGCGCTGATGCAGGATCGCGGGGCCGGGCGCCGTCGGCGAAACGGCGGTGCCGCCGACCGCCGCTGAGGTGGACTCACCGTGGCGCTGAACGCGCAACCAGGTGCCCTCCCGCAACCCGAGAACAGCAACGTCGTTGTCCTCATGAAATTCGCGCAGTCGAAGCTCCCGCGACTCGCCGGCGTGTGTTGAGTTCGGATCGGCATCCAGATAGTGGCAGTTCAGCTGGAACGGGATAAGGCCGAGCGTTTCCAGCGAGGGCGGCTGCACGATGGGCATGTCGTTGGTGGTGCGCATGGTGGGACACGCGACCAAGCTTCCCGCGCTCGCGCCGCTGTAGCGCAGTTGCCGGGCGACTGCCGCCCGGATCGGTTCGAGCAGATCCAGCGCGTGGAGCGCCCCGGTGAGCCGAAAGGTGTTGCCGCCCCCGACATAGATGCCGCCAGCGTCCCGAATTGCGGCCGCCGGATCCTCGACCGAATGGAGTCCTACGACCCGGATGCCGTGCCGATCAAAGGCGCTCGCCACCTTCGCCGTGTACGCGTCGTGATCGGCGAGGGCCCACGGTGCGAACACCACCTCGCTGACACCGCTGAAGAAGTCGTTGATGACATCGTCGGCATGGATGAGGTAGGCGAGGTTGACGTTACTTGAATTCGACAGCAGTAGAGCGTTGGTCACGGACACCGACCATACACCCGCCGGAGACTGACTTCGGACCGGCGGGGAGGCCCAATTCGTGAGCCGAAATCGAGTCCACTGCCGGTCGATACGGGCGTGTGAAGAGCTTGTTACAAACCTGTTAACCGGGCCGTTTTTTTGAATTTGAAATGCAATAGTTGCAGCTGTCCGAACGTGAGAGAGCTACCAGCCACGTATTGGAATCCGAGCCGTCACCCGTCCTCCGGACGGAACAATCGAGCTCGCTTCAAGAAGGTATTCATGACTGAGTCAATAATCGGCGCGGGTAATCCCGGCGCCAGCGACGGGAGCGTCATTACTCGACCGGCGAGGATCGCCGTGCAAAACGTCACCAAGTCCTACGGATCGCGACGCAAGCCGACACTCGTACTCGACACGGTGAACCTCGAAATCGCGCAGGGCGAATTCCTTTGCCTGCTCGGGCCATCCGGGTGCGGCAAGTCGACGCTGCTCAACATCATCGGCGGCTTCCTGACCCCCGACTCCGGGTCGGTGACAATCGACGGCCGGAAGGTGGAGCGACCCGGACCGGATCGGTGCATGATCTTCCAGCAGCCCGCGCTCTTCGGCTGGCTGACGGCCCTGGACAACGTGATGTTCGGCCCTCGCGCTCAGCACAAGGTCGATGCGAGCACGCGGGATCGCGCCATGAGCATGCTCGACACGGTCGGCCTCGCGGGAACGGCGAACAAGTACCCGCACCAGCTGTCCGGAGGAATGCGGCAGAGACTGTCGATCGCTCGGGCGCTAATCAACGAACCGCAGGTGCTGCTGATGGACGAGCCGTTCGGCGCGCTCGATGCGATAACCCGCGGGCAAATGCAGGAGTTCCTATTGAACCTGTGGGCCGAGCATCACATGACGGTGGTGTTTGTCACGCACGACGTCGAAGAGGCCACCCTCCTTGCGGACCGGGTTGCCGTCATGGCCGCAAACCCGGGCCGAATCGTTCACCTCGACTCGGTCGACGTCCCGCGTCCGCGCAGTTACGACCTCATCGACAGCCCCGAGTACTCGCGCGTGCGCATGCAGATTCGCCGGACGATCGAAAACGGCGGTCACTCGTGAGCGCGCGAACTGCCCGGGATCGTTCGTGGCTGCGGCGTCCTCTGGTGAGCACGGCCAGCGTCGCCGGCGGCGTGGTGCTGTGGTGGATAGTTGCCTCGATAGTCCGCGATCCGGTGGTTCTGCCATCCCCCATTGATGTCCTCGGCGCCCTGGTGAAGTACATGTCCGGGCCCTACCCGTCGCAGGGCGTGACGCTGTGGCAGCACGCGGCCGCAAGCCTCACGAGAATCGCCGTTGGATTCGGGCTCGGGTCGATTATCGGCATCGCCATCGGATCCCTGATGGCCGGTTCGAAGGCCATCCGGCACATCATCGACCCCTTCATCGAACTCTCCCGGCCGTTGCCGCCGCTCGCGTTCATTCCGATCCTCATCGTGTGGTTCGGGATCGGAGAGGTGCCCAAGGTCCTCCTGATCCTGATCGGGGTAGTGCCGGTGAGGATCATCGCCACAGTGACGGGACTCGACAATGTTGAGCCGGAACTCATCCATGCCTCCCGGTCGCTGGGAGGGTCGGAGCGCTACACCATGATGCACGTCCGGGTGCGGGCTGCGCTGCCGAGCATCGTCACCGGCATGCGGCTCGCGGTTGGCATGTCCTGGACGAGCATCGTCGCCGCGGAGATGATCGCCGCGCAAAGCGGGCTCGGTTACGTCATCCTGCAGGCCGGCAACTATCTCGACACATCGTTGATCTTCGCGGCGATTCTCGTCATCGGCGTCCTCGGACTGCTCATGGACGGCATCCTCCGCCTCGTTCTGCGCTTTCTCGACCCGGCAGGCGCCGCCCGGCGCGTCTAGCTAGCTGTGCGGCGGGGCCGACAGCCCCGCCGCAAAAAACCAACAACAACGACTTAACACGGAGGCAAGAAATGACTAGAACGTTCCCGGCACCACTTCGAAACCGAAGGCGCGGACCCAAGCGGATCGCCGTGGCGATTGCCGCCGTTGCGACGGCCGTCGCACTGGTTGGTTGCAGCGCTACGGCAGGAAGTAGCGCGAAACCGAACATTGTTGTCTCCTACTGGCAGCAGACGACGCCATTGCCTGAGACGATCTTGGCGACGCAACCGTCCCTGCAGGCCACTATCCCGGCCACCCTCTCCTTCCGTTCGATCGAAAGCGGCCCTGCGGCGCTGGCCGCGCTCTCTTCGGGTTCGCTCGGCATCGTGGGCGGAGTTGGTAACCCTCCCGTGGTCACCGCGATCGCCAAGAACACGAAGATGAAGATCATCTGGGCCCAGTACTACGACTTCGCTGGACTTTCCGTAAACAACTCCATTACTTCGCCGGCAGCCATGGCGGGAAAGACGTTCGGAACCCAGATCGGGTCTTCCCAGGATTTCTCCTTTCACGGCTGGCTTAAGCAGCACGGGCTGGAGAGCAAAGTCAAGCTTGTTGACATGCAGCCCAATGCGATGCTTGCGGCGTACAAGACCGGAGCGATCGCCGGCGGGTGGGTGAGCGAGCCGTTCGCGAGTCTCATGGCCGCCGATAGCGGACACTCGGTAACAACGAGTGCTGCAATGGTCTCCAGCGGCTACCCCGGAGTCAACGCCATCGTCGCCAACGCGGATCTGATCAAGCAGAATCCCAAGGCAGTGCAGGCCTACGTCTGCGCGATCTCACATGCTGCCGACATGACCCGCGCCAGCGGGTCGACTGCGGTTTTGAACAAGGCCGGCGCGTATGCCGGTGGTAAGGCGAACTCCTCCGACGTCATTGGGCTTGGCGGCACCTGGCCGTACTGGCCCCTCAGCGAGCAGCTGGGAAGCAAGGGCCTCGGAAGCGCTGCGAACCCTGGCAGCGGGTTGTACGCGCAGGTGCTCTACAAGACCGGCGAGTACCTGAAAGCCGCGGGAACTTTGACCGCACCGCCGACGATGGCAAAGATCTCCGCGGCGATCGACCCCACGTTCGCGAAAGCGGTCGTCGACGGCAAGTGCACCTCCAACTAGGAGCCGTGCTTGCGTGCGCGGCGATATTCGTGGGCGCACTCACCCAGCGGATGACCGGACTCGGGTTCGCTCTGGTCGCGGCACCGCTACTCATCGTCGTCGCTGGCCCGGTTGAGGGGGTGTTGCTTGGCAACGCCCTCTCGGCCGTGCTCTGCGTCACCGTGCTGGCCACGTCCTGGCGATTCGTTCGGTGGCGTCGCGCCCTCCTCATGCTGGCGCCCGCGCTGATCACCGTTCCCCTCGGTGCCATGCTGGCACTGCGTGTGCCGACGGCGCCACTTTTGGTGATCGTCGGAACGATTGCGGTCGCGGCGGTAGGCATGGCGGCGATGAGTAACCGGTTTGCCTTGCTTCCGGGTCGCGGGGGAGCGGTAGTCGCCGGTGCACTTTCCGGGTTCATGAATGCCACCGCTGGAATCGGCGGCCCGATGCTTGCGGTTCACGCGTCCAGCGCACGGTGGCCGCGAGACGTTTTCGTCGGCACCGGCCAACTGTTCCTCTTGGGCCTCAACATCCTGTCGCTGTCCGCCAAGGGGCTTCCGTCTATCTCTCCCGCGCTATGGATCTGGTCGCTCGTCGCTCTTGCCGTTGGCGCTCTCGCGGGAAACCGGCTTAGCGCGCGAGTTCCCGAAAGGCTGGGGCGTCCGCTGGTGCTCGGCCTGGCCGGTCTCGGAAGCATAGTCGCGGTAATCCGCGGACTCTCGATGATGTGAGCGGATGTCGCAGCGACCAGACTTTGGGGCGCCGGATAAAATCAAAAATGCAATGTCCCGGGCCCTTCGAGCCTGCCGCAACCCATATTCCGAGGTAGATCAATGATGAACGACGGAACCCACAAGAGCGCAGCGCGCACCAGCCTGGCCGAAGAAGCGTATGAAGCCATCCGAGCGATGATCCTCGACGGGAGGCTCGCTCCCGGTAGC
>JAUZFY010000354.1 GCA_030840185.1 Microbacteriaceae bacterium
GACGCCAAACTGTCTTTGGTGGCGTCGGGCACCCGCGGACAAAATGGGCTGCTCGGGAGGCGAGATTTGGGCAGAAGTTGTCCCCTGAGAACCGCCGCACCATCGGGCTGACTCTCAGGGGGCAAGCACGGATGCACGCGGGCCGAACTTCGAGCAGAAGTATCCCCCTTAGGCGGATGCCCCCATTCGTCACGCCCCACAATGCTTGCAATTCGCCCTGTCGTGCATCATGATTGAAACGATTCATAGCTTGCGGGTGTCGACCCTGTCACCGTCCGTCCATCGTCTGATCCTTCTGAATCGAGAGACCGTGTCCTCCACCAATCCCGCCGCAGACCTCATCGCCCGGAGCAATCGCCTCGGCGCCGACCCACGCATCACAAATTACGCCGGGGGCAACACCTCGGCCAAGGGCTCCGACATCGACCCGGTCACCGGGGAGCCCGTCGAGCTGCTCTGGGTGAAGGGTTCCGGCGGCGACCTCGGCACCCTGACCGAGTCCGGGCTCGCCGTGCTGCGCCTCGACCGGCTGCGCGCCCTGTCGAAGGTCTACCCGGGTGTCGATCGTGAGGACGAGATGGTCGCCGCCTTCGACTACACCCTGCACGGGAAGGGCGGCGCGGCGCCGTCGATCGACACCGCGATGCACGGACTCGTGGACGCCGCACACGTCGACCATCTGCACCCCGACTCGGGCATCGCTCTCGCGACCGCCGCCGACGGCGAAGAGCTGACGGCGAGGGCCTTCGGCGAGAAGGTCGTCTGGGTGCCGTGGCGCCGTCCGGGCTGGCAGCTCGGCGAAGACATCGCGGCAATCAGGCGGGACAACCCGCAGGCGATCGGCTGCATCCTGGGCGGTCACGGCATCACCGCCTGGGGCGAAACCTCCGACGAGGCCGAGGCCAACTCGCTCTGGATCATCGAGACCGCCGAGCGGTTCATCGAGCAGAACGGACGCGCGAATCCGTTCGGAACCGTCATCGACGGTTACACGCCGCTGACCCCTCAGGACCGGCGAACGCGGGCCGCAGCCCTCGCCCCCACCCTTCGCGGCCTCGCCTCGACCGACCGCGTCCAGGTCGGTCACTTCACCGACGCCGAAGTCGTTCTCGACTTCCTCTCGAGCAGCGAACACCCGCGACTGGCCGCGCTCGGCACCAGCTGCCCGGACCACTTCCTGCGCACGAAGGTCAAGCCGATGCTGCTCGACCTCCCGGCGACGGCGACCCTCGACGAACAGCTCGCCCGGCTCCACGAGCTGCACGACGAGTACCGCGCCGACTACCAGGCGTACTACGACCGCAACGCGACCGCCGACTCCCCCGCCATTCGCGGGGCGGATCCGCTCATCGTGCTCGTGCCGGGAATCGGCATGTTCAGCTACGGGGCAAACAAGCAGACCGCGCGCGTCGCCGGCGAGTTCTACATCAACGCGATCAACGTGATGCGAGGCGCCGAGGCCCTCTCGACCTACGCGCCGATCGATGAGGCGGAGAAGTTCCGCATCGAGTATTGGGCGCTCGAGGAGGCGAAGCTCCGGCGGATGCCGAAGCCGAAGCCGCTCGCGACCCGGGTCGCTCTCGTGACCGGCGCGGCATCCGGAATCGGTAAGGCCATCGCCACCCGGCTGGCCGCGGAGGGAGCCTGCGTCGTCATCGCCGACCTCGACCTCGCGAAGGCGGCGGAAGCTGCGGCCGAGATCGGCGACTCCGACGTGGCGATCGGCGTGCAGGCGAACGTCACCGACGAGGCGCAAGTGCAAGCCGCGGTGGATGCCGCGGTCCTCGCCTTCGGCGGCCTCGACCTCGTCGTCAACAACGCCGGCCTCTCGCTCTCCAAATCGCTGCTCGAGACGACGGTCGCCGACTGGGACCTGCAACACGACGTGATGGCCAAGGGCTCGTTCCTGGTCTCCCGAGCCGCCGCCCGGGTGCTCATCGATCAGGGACTCGGCGGGGACGTCATCTACATCTCATCGAAGAACTCCGTGTTCGCCGGCCCGAACAACATCGCCTACTCGGCGACGAAGGCCGACCAGGCGCACCAGGTGCGACTGCTCGCGGCCGAGCTGGGCGAATATGGCGTGAAGGTGAACGGCATCAACCCGGACGGGGTGGTGCGCGGGTCCGGCATCTTCGCCGGCGGGTGGGGGGCAAAGCGGGCCGCCGTGTACGGCGTTCCGGAGGAGGATCTCGGCAAGTACTACGCACAGCGCACCCTGCTTAAGCGCGAGGTGCTCCCCGAAAACGTCGCGAATGCGGTGTTCGTGTTGTGCACCGCCGACCTCAGCCACACCACGGGGTTGCACATTCCGGTGGACGCGGGCGTCGCTGCGGCGTTCCTCCGATGACGGAGGCTGTGGCGGCTGTCGACCTCGGAGCCACCAGCGGGCGGGTGATGCTCGGCTACGTCGGGCACAACGAGCTGAGTGTGCGACCGGTTGCGCGCTTCCCGAATCTTCCGGTGCGGACCATCGACGGCCTGCACTGGAACATCCTCGAGCTGTTCCGCAACGCTGCCGCCGGCATCGGCGCGGCGGCGCGTGAGGAGCCGGAGCTGAGAAGCGTTGGGGTGGACTCCTGGGCTGTGGACTACGCGCTGCTCCGTGGCGGACGGATGCTCGGCGCGCCGTATCACTACCGCGATGAGCGCACGAACCCGGCCGTCGACGCCACCCATTCCCTCGTCCCCCGCGCGGATCTGTACGCGGAGAATGGCCTGCAGTTCCTGCCGTTCAACACCCTGTATCAATTGGAGGCGGAGCGTCGCTCCGGATTTCTCGACATCGCCGACACGCTCTTGCTCGTGCCCGACCTCGTCTCCTATTGGCTCACCGGCGCCCGCGTCGCTGAGCGGACGAATGCATCGACAACGGGGCTCGTCGACATTTCGACGGGCGAGTGGAACGATCACCTCATCGCACGGCTCGGCCTGCCGCGCGCCGTTCTTCCCGAACTCGTCTCTCCGGGGACCGGCCTCGGTCAACTCCTCCCCTCCCTCGCGGCCGAACTCGGGATCGCTCGGCGCGTGGAGGTCATCGCCGTCGGCTCACACGACACGGCCTCGGCGGTCGTCGCCGTCCCGGCCACCACGCCGCACTTCGCCTACATCAGCTGCGGCACCTGGGGACTCGTCGGAGTTGAACTCGAGCGCCCCGTGCTCACCGAGGCCGGCCGGCTCGCCAACTTCACGAACGAGGGCGGTGTCGACGGCCGGGTGCGCTACCTGCACAACGTGATGGGTCTCTGGTTGCTCAACGAAACGGTGCGGGCCTGGGAGAAATCCGCCGGCCCGATAGACCTCGAGGGGCTGCTCGCCGAGGCCGGCGCCGTCAGGACCGAGGTCTCAGAGTTCGACGCGAACGACCCGCGCTTCCTCGCCACCGGCGACCTTCCGTCCCGCATCGCCGAGTGGCTGACGGAGCACGACCGGCCCGTGCCGCGTAGCCGGGCGGAGTTCGTGCTCAGCATCATCCGGTCGCTCGCCGCGGCATTCGCGGAAGCCGTGCGGGCGGCCGCTGACCTCTCCGCCACACGGGTCGACGTCATCCACATCGTCGGCGGAGGCGCCCAGAACGAGCTGCTCTGCCAGCTGACCGCGGACCGCAGCGGCGTGCCGGTGCTCGCCGGTCCCATCGAGGCCACCGCCATCGGGAACGTGCTGGTGCAGGCGCGCGCCACGGGGCTCGTCACGGGCTCGCTCGAATCGCTGCGTACCCTCGTGGCCGCGGCGTTCTCACCGAAGTCCTACGAACCGACCCCTGCCGCCGCCAGTCGCTGGAGGTGACCGGAGGCCCGCCGTCAGACCGGAGCCGACGTCAGTCCGTGTGGAACACCTCCGGCAACTCGTGCCACCACTCGCCCTCGCCACGATCGGCGACGGGTCGCTGCAGTGGCTCGCACAGGTCCCACCATCGCCGGGTCACGGGATCGGCGGCGATCGCCGCCGCGTCGGCCTCATAATCATCGCCGGTGTATTCGAGGTAGGAGAAGAGCAGGTCACCGTACCGGTAGATCGAGTAGTTGTGCATGTTGCTCGCCGCGAGCCGCTCGAGCACGCCTGGCCACACGTCGGCGTGCAACCGCTCGTACTCCGCGACATCCTGCTGCGCGATTCCGATGACCGCGGCAACTCGCCTCACGCCGAGTCCTCGGCAGAGGCCCGGACCGCCCGTGACAACAGTCCGGGATCGATGCGGTAGAACGACTCGGCCGTTCCGCCGAGAATCCGCTGTCGGTCGCTCGGGTCCAGCCCCTCAAACAGCTCCGACAGCCCGGCCCACACTCGCTCGTAACCGCCGAACAGAACGGAAACCGGCCAATCGCCCCCGTACATCAGGCGAGCGGGGCCGAACGTCTCGAGCGCGCGGTCGAAGAACGGGCGCACGAGGTCGGGTGTCCAGTCCGGCGATCCGGTCGCCGAGTAGAGCCCGGAGACCTTGCCGAAGACCAGCGGGTTCTGCGCTGCCCGTTCGATGAGGCTCCACCACGGTTCTCGATCCCCGAGTCCGATCGGCGGCTTGGCCAGATGGTCGATCACGATGCGCAGCCGAGGGTGGCGTTCCGAAATTGTTTCCACGTGTTCGAGGTGACGCGGAAGAACCGCGACATAGTCGAACGTCGCTCCCGTGGCCTCGAGTAATGCGAGTGAATCGTCGACATCGGAACGCAGGATGTAGTCGGGGTCGGGGTGGTCGTGGATG
>JAUZFY010000358.1 GCA_030840185.1 Microbacteriaceae bacterium
GATCCACACCGAAAGAGATTCGTCCGCCTCTCGACGGTATAGCAAGAGCCCGCAACTTCGCATGGGGACAGTCTCCCGCAGCCTGCCGAAATCTATAGTCCTTTGGTTCCCGTCTGCCAACCGCCTACTCCCGCCTGAACCCGCGGCGTACCGTCTGCAATGATCCGGCGTTCACAGCGACGTGAATGGGCGGTTGGCTTGCTGCCGGCGGGCCTCGCGGTCAGTTCACAGCCCTTCTCGCCCGAGCCACTCAAAGGAGAGCAGACCGATGAAGAGACGAACTGTTGGCCGAGCACTGGCTGCCACACTCGCACTAGGACTGGGTGTCGCGTTAGGTGGATGCAGTTCGAGCGCGGGGGGCGGCGGTGTCGTGGCCTCGGGCAACTACTCTGGTCCGGCAGTAACCATCAGCTTCTGGAACGGGTGGACCGGCGGTGCGGCTCCCGTACTCGTTCCGAAGCTCATCGGCCAGTTCAACGACTCCCACAAGAACATCAAGGTAAAGAACGTTCCGCAGGAATGGGCCGCCATCTCGGCCAAAATGCCCCTCGCGATCAAGGCGGGCAAGGGGCCGGATGTCGCGGTCGCTCACGGCGACGACATTGCCACCTACGCCGCGCAGGGCCTGCTGCTGAAAAGTGACAGCATCGTCAAGGCCCTGGGGTACTCGGCGAGCGACTTCCCGAAGGGCCTCGTGAGCGCGGCAACCTACAAGGGAAGCCAGTACGCCATCCCGTGGAGTGTCACCCCGCTTGGGCTTTTCATCAACAAGGACGTACTGACTGCGGCCGGACTCGATCCGAACCTCGTGCCGACCGACCAGCCGAGCTACATGGATGCGCTCGCCAAGCTCAAGGCCGCGGGGGTGCAGGGCGAATGGGTTGACGGGTTTGTCTTCACCGGCACGTTCGAATTCGAGACCCTGGTCTGGCAGTTCGGCGGCCAACTGTTCAACGACGACGTCTCGAAGGCGACCTTCAACTCCGACGCCGGGGTCAAGGCGCTCACCCACATGGTCGACATTGTGAAGCAGGGTTACAGCCCACCGAATGTGGCCCAGGACGGCAACATCAACGCCCTGGTCGGCAGCAAGACCGCCTTCAACTGGAACGGTGTGTGGCAGACGACAAACTCGGCGCTCGACAAGGTCAACTGGACGGCGGCGGCCGTGCCGCAGATCGGCCCGGAGAAGGCCGTCTGGTCGAGTTCGACCGACTGGATCTTCCCGGCGAACAAGGGGCAGGACAAGAACAAGACCTCGGCGGCCGCAACTTTTGTGAAATGGATGAATGACAACTCATCCGGCTGGGCGGCGACCGGCGAGCTGCCGGCCAAAAACTCGGTGCGCAATGATCCGCAGCTGCTGCAGGACCACCCGAACCTCAAGCCGTTCCTCGACCAGCTGCCGTACGCACACTACGAGACCGTGTCTCCCGGCATCACGAACGCCGTCGCCACAATCACCACCGCGGTGAATGAGGCGGTGCTGCTGAAGAAGAGTCCGAAGCAGGCCCTCGACGATGGCGTAGCCAAGGCGAACCAGCTGCTCAAGCAGAACGCCAGCCAGTACGGTGGCTAGCACCGGCCTCTCGCTTCCCCCAGCTCCCGCCGGCCTCCGCGCCCGCGGGGGTGGGGTGCGTCGGCGCACCGGAATCGCGTACGTGTTCCTCGCGCCGTTCCTCATCCTGTTCGGGATCTTCGTCCTGTGGCCGGCGATCTACGGCGTATGGATCAGCCTGCACGACTGGAATCCGCTCGTGCCGCTTCAGCCGTGGGTTGGTCTGCAGAATTACGTAGACCTCTTCACCGCGGGATCGGTCACCTCGGCCGACTTCTGGCTGAGCATGCGCGCGACAGCCATCTTCACGGTCGCGAGCGTGCCGTTCTTGCTCGTGATCCCCCTCCTCATCGCGGTGCTACTCAACCAAAGGATCCGCGGCGGCACCGTGTTCCGGGCCATCTTCTTCGCGCCGTACGTTCTCGGGGTCGCGGTGCTCGGGGTCATCTGGCGGTACCTGCTCGACCCGCAGCTCGGCGTCGTAAACCACGTGCTTGGCCTGCTCGGACTGCCGTCCGACATCCCCTGGACCGTCGACGTGCCCTGGGCCTGGATTTCCCTCGTCGGAGTGACGGTCTGGTGGACCCTCGGCTTCAACACGGTGATTCTGCTCGCGGGGCTCAAGGGCATCAGCGCCGACCTCTACGACGCGGCGGCGATGGATGGCGCGGGCGCGATCCGCAAATTCTGGAGCGTCACCCTGCCGGGTCTTCGGCCCGTGATGACCTTCGTCACGACCATCACCATCCTTGCGTCGGCCAACATGTTTGGACAGGCATATTTGCTGACGAAGGGCGGCCCGGGACACGCCACCCGCACCGCGATCATGTTCATTGCTGACGAGGGCCTGTCTCAAAAGCAGATGGGCGCGGCTGCGGCCATGAGCTACGTGCTGTTCGCGTGCCTCGCCGTTATCAGCATCATCAACTTCCGCTTGCAGCGAGAAAAAGCGTGAGGGGGCGGACATGAGCGCGAGTGCCGCAACGACCGAGGCCGTTCCGGATCGCCCCCCGGCGACGCCGGTGGCCGTCCGCAGCCCGCAACGCAAGAAGGCGCGGCGCAGCAGGTTCTCGCGGCCGGTGCTTTACGCGGTGCTGGTGCTGCTTGCCCTCATCATCCTGCTGCCGCTGGTCTGGGTGGTGCTCACCTCGTTCAAGACCGACTTCGACGCCATCAATTCGCCGGTCAACCCGATCCCAAATCCGTTCACCACGGAGGCGTACCAGACACTCGCGTCCGGGCAGCAGCCGATATTCCTCTGGTTCCTGAACAGTCTCGCCGCCGGGATACTGCAGACCGTGCTGATCCTCATCACTGCGTCCGCCGGCGCCTACGCTCTCGCCCGGCTTGAGTTCCGCGGCAAGCGGCTCGTGTTCAGCGCGATCGTGACAACGCTGCTCGTGCCGCCGGTGATCTTCCTCATCCCGAACTACCTCATTGTGCAGAACTTCGGATGGCTCGACTCCATCTGGGCGATCACCGTGCCGGGGGCTGCCGGGGCATTTGGCATCTTCTTCCTCAGGCAATTCTTCATCGGGTTGCCGCCGGAAATGGAGGAGGCGGCGCGCGTGGACGGCGCCGGTGACTTCCGAATCTTCTGGCAGATCGTGCTTCCGCTGTCGCGCCCGGCCCTCGCGACGCTCGCGGTGCTGAGCTTCCTCAACAACTGGAATGACTTCCTCTGGCCGATTTACGTGCTGCTGACCCCGGAACACCAGACCCTCCAGCCGGGTCTCGCGGTGCTTCAGGGGGCGTACGCCACTCACTTCGGTATTCTCATGGCCGGCGCGATCATCGCCTCGGTTCCGGTTCTCAACCT
>JAUZFY010000359.1 GCA_030840185.1 Microbacteriaceae bacterium
GGGGGGGAGATCTCGACCGGAGCCAAACGCGAGCACCGCATCGTGGTGCTCGAGCGACAGGCGCGCGAGAAGGGTCTCGACCCGGAGGAGCTCGGCTTCTACCTCGACTTCTTCCGCTACGGCGTACCGCCGCACGGCGGTTTCGGCATGGGCCTCAGCCGCGTGATCCGTTTTCCATGTCCGTCACGGTACCAGCACCGGCTAGGGCAGGAGTCTCGTCGGCCCGCGGAACAGGTAGGTGACCTCGCGCAGGTTGGTCTGGTGCAGCAGCAGCATGATCACTCGGCTGAGACCCATGCCGAAGCCGCCGTGCGGTGGCACGCCGTAGCGGAAGAAGTCGAGGTAGAAGTCGAGCTCCTCCGGGTCGAGTCCCTTGTCACGAGCCTGCGCCTCGAGCACCTCGATGCGGTGCTCGCGTTGGGCACCGGTCGAGATCTCCACCCCGTTGAAGATGAGGTCGTAGCTCTTGGTCAGTCCCGGGTCGTCCTCGTGGCGCATGTGATAGAACGGCCGGATGCTGGACGCGTAGTCGGTGAGGAAGACGAACTCGTGGCCGAAGGTCTCGGCGACGTATGCGGAGATCTGGCGCTCGCCCTCCGGGTCCATGTCGTCGTCGTGTCGGGGGACTTCGTAGCCGCGCTCCGCCACTATCCGCTTCGCCTCGGCAAGAGGAATGCGCGGAAACGGGGCGCTTGGAACGATCACGTCGATGTCGAAGAGGGCCTTCAGCTCCTCGCCGTGCTTCGCCTTCACCGCGGCGAAGCCGGCGACGAGAAGGTTCTCGTGCAGGGTCATGACGTCTTCGTGGCTGTCGATCCAACTGACTTCGGAGTCAATGCTTGTGAACTCGGTCGCGTGACGGCTCGTGAAGCTCGGGTCCGCGCGGAAGGCCGGGCCGACTTCGAAGACCTTGCCGAAGCCCGCCGGTTGAGACATCTGCTTGAAGAACTGGGGGCTCTGGGCGAGGAACGCCTTGCCTTCGAAGTACTTGACCTCGAACAGCTCGGCCTTCGACTCGCTCGCGCTCGCCATGAGCTTCGGCGTGTGGATCTCGACGAAGTCGTTCTCGACCCAGTAGGTGCGCAGCGCGTGTTCGAACGTCGTCTGCACTCGAGCAATGAGATTCTGCTCCGGGCGACGCAGGTCGAGGAAGCGCCAGTCCATCCTCTTGTCGATGCCGGAATCGGAGGCGATCGGAGTCTCGGCGATCGCCACAGAAGCGATGTCGAGCACTCCGTCTGTGCCTGTGCCGTCGGTGATCGCGCCGTCCTCGCTCACGCGGTCCTTAATCACATCGGCGAGCTTGATCTCCACACCGCCGAGCTTCACTCGCTCGTCGTGCTTGAGTTCGCCAGCGGCGGTGAGGAAGGTCCCCTGAGTGAGGGCGGAGATGGCGTCGGCCACGGCGTCGTCGAGCGGAGCACCGTCCTCCCCGAAGGCACGCGGATGCACGAGCTGAACAGCTCCCGACTCGTCGCGCAGCACCACGAATTGCACCTTCTTCTGGTCGCGGACTGTCTCCACCCACCCGGACACCGACACGGGGCCGTCGACAGAGGCGGCAAGGTTCTTGATCAGGGTGCGTTCGCTCACGGTCCCCGAGTTTAGCCGGGTTGCCACCGGCGACATCCGATGCCGCCGCACGGCCGGGCCACAACGCGAAAGGAGCGCCGCCGCAATCAACCGGCGCCGTGCCGCTCTCACGGGTTTCTGGCAGCGATCCAAAACGTAGACTGGGCGGGTGGCCGCAACCCTCATTCATCTCGTGCGACATGGCGAGGTACACAACCCTCGGGGCATCCTCTATGGGCGGCTACCCGGATATCATCTGTCCCCTCTCGGCTACCGAATGGCGGACGCCGTAGCGGCCGAGCTCGAGGGGCATCCCGTCTCCGCCCTGTATGCGAGCCCGCTGCTTCGCGCCCAGGAATCTGCCAAACCCTGGTCCGAGAGGTTCGACCTCGACATCGTGACCGACGACCGGCTGATTGAGCCGTTCAACCGATTTGAGGGCGAGAAATTCGAGTTCGGTCCCGCCGTGCTCACGAAGCCACGGGTGTGGCCCTGGGTGGTCAACCCCTGGAAGCCGAGCTGGGGCGAGCCGTACGTTAGCGTCGCGACGCGAATGCTCGCGGCCATCGATGACGCGTGGGCCGCGGCCGACGGCGGGGAGGTCGTCATGGTCAGTCACCAGATGCCGATCGTCATGGTGCAGCGCTCGGTAGGCGGGCAAAAGCTTTTCCACGATCCGCGCAAGCGGCGCTGCCACCTCTCGAGCATTACCACTCTCCAGAAACAGGGCGACCGGTTCGTCGAAGTCGGCTACCAGGATCCCTCCGCGGAACTGCTTGCCAAGTCAATCGATACGGGTGCGGTATGAGGGTACGACTGTTGGCGCCGGCAGTCGCCATCGGCCTGGTCGGAATGCTCCTCCTGAGTGGTTGCTCGAGCAGCGACAACCTCGCGAGCGCCTACGGAAGCGGGAGTGGAACCAACTACACGGATGACTCCGGCGTTCCGGTCCTCGTGAAGGCGGCCAATCGCGCCAAGCCGGTCAACTTTAGCTCGACCACCGAAGATGGCATGCCGCTCAAGGCGTCGGACTACCGCGGCAAGGTCGTCGTGGTGAATTTCTGGTACGCGAGCTGCGCCCCCTGTCGGGCCGAGGCGCCAATCCTGCAGAACCTGTACGACACGTACCAGCAAAAGGGCGTCTCGTTCATCGGGGTGAACATCTTCGATCAGCCCGCCGCCGCGCTTGCGTTCGAGAAGGAACACAACGTCACGTATCCGTCGGTCATGGACGTGGACAGCGGCGCGGTGCGGATCGCCTTCGCCGGAGCCGTCTCGCCGACGGCCACCCCCACAACCTTCGTGCTGGATAAAAAAGGTCGCATCGCCGCTCGGATCGTGGGGGAGCTCCAGTCCACGTCGATCCTCAACACCCTGATTTCCGACACTCTTGCCGAAGGCAACTAGTGAACAACCCGATCTCTCAGCTGGTGCTCGGCGGCAATCTCGCCATCGCGCTTCCGATCACCCTGCTGGCCGGGCTCATCACCTTCGCCTCGCCGTGCGTCCTTCCCCTCGTGCCCGGATATCTCGCCTACATCGGCGGTTTTGCCGGGCCGGCTGAGCGGAACGTGCGGGGCGCACGACAGCGCGGGCGGCTGCTCACCGGCGTCGCACTGTTCGTGCTGGGCTTCAGCGTCGTCTTCATCGCGCTCAACGTGGTCGCGGCCGCGGCCGGCGCGCTTCTCATCCCTTGGTTCGGTCTCATCACCCGAATCGCGGGCGCCGTCCTGATTCTCATGGGTCTTGTCTTTGTCGGCCAGTTCAGCTTCATGCAGCGCGACTTCAAACCGCAATGGCGCACGACTGCGGGGCTGGCCGGGGCACCGCTGCTCGGCGTCGTGTTCGCCCTCGGTTGGGTGCCCTGCATCGGCCCAACGCTCACCGCGGTACTCTCGTTCAGTGCCGGCAGCGGGAACGCCGGGCGCGGAGTGCTGCTCGGCGTCGCGTATTGCGTCGGCCTCGGCATCCCGTTCCTGCTCGTGGCACTCGGCCTCGATTGGGTGACCGGTTCGGTCGCATGGTTGAAACGCCACGTCCGGGTCATCAACATCATCGGCGGGTCGTTGCTGATCGCCATCGGAATTCTCATGGTCTCGGGGCTGTGGCAAATATTCATTTCACAATTGCAGGGGGTGATCGTCGGCTATGAGTCGCCCCTCTGATCATTTCGACTCCCCGGCGCCGGAACCCAAGGTGCCAGGCATCGCTCAGCCGAGCCTCGGCCTCATCGGCTACCTCCGGTTCTTCTGGCGGCAGCTCACCAGCATGCGCACGGCACTCGTCCTGCTGCTCATGCTCGCGATCGCCGCGGTGCCCGGGTCACTATTTCCGCAGCGGAGCTCCGACCCCAACGGTGTGACGCTCTACTTCTCCACCAATCCGACTCTTGCCCCGGTGCTCGACAAATTCCAGCTGTTCGACGTCTATTCGTCGGCGTGGTTCTCGGCCATCTATCTGCTGCTGTTCATCTCGCTCATCGGCTGCGTCATCCCGCGGGCCACACACCACGTCAAGGCTCTCGCGTCCCCACCCCCGAAGACTCCCGCTCGCCTCGATCGCCTCGCCGCTTTCAGCGCGTTCGAGGTCGTTCCCGGGGAGACGGATGCCTCGGGCGACCCGATCACGGCGGCGTCGGCGATTCGGGCCGCTCGGGCGGTTCTGCGCAAGGGCGGATACCGGGTCAGGCTGTTCGAGGGACGCGAACTGTCCGCCTCGGCCGAACGCGGATACGCACGAGAGACCGGAAACCTGGTCTTCCATGTCGCGCTCATCGGCATCCTCTTCGCCGTCGGAATCGGCGGAGGGTTCGGCTACACCGGCCAGAAGGTTCTCGTGGTCGGTCAGGCGTTCGCGAACGTTCGACTCACCTTCGACTCGTTCAACCCCGGCCGCTTCTTCACCGACGACGCCCTTGTTCCGTACCGTCTGATCCTCAATAGCTTCACGACCAAGTATGAGCAGCAGAACAAGGACGCCTACGGGCAGCCGATCGACTACACGGCGAAGGTCACGACCTACGATCAGGCCGGCACCCCGACCAAGTCGGTCATTAAGGTCAACGACCCGCTGCAGATCGGCGGAAACCAGATCTATCTGCTTGGCAACGGCTACGCACCATCGATCACGGTGCGCGATCCGAACGGCAAGGTCGTGTACTCGGAGCCGGTTCCCTTCCTCCCCCAGGACACGAACCTCACGTCCCTCGGAATCGTCAAGGTGCCCGACGGGCTCAGCAGTCAGGTGGGGATGCGAGGGATCTTCTACCCAACGGCCGCTGCGGCGGCGGACGGAACTCTCGGCTCGGTGTACCCGGACCTGCAGAATCCGGTGCTCTCGCTGGTGCTGTACTCGGGTGACCTCGGCATCAACAAGGGGCAACCGAAGTCGGTCTACACGCTCAACACCGATGGGATGAAGGAGCTCGCGGGCCCGACAGCCCTCGATGGAACCAAGGCACTGCGGCTCAAGCCCGGTCAGACCGCCAAGATTCCGGGAGGGCTCGGCTCGGTGACCTTCGACAACAAGGCCCCGAAATCGGACCCCTCGAACCTCGAGCAGAGCGTCCCGAGATTCGCCTCGCTCGACGTGCATCGTGATCCGACCCAGGGCTGGGTGCTGTTCTTCGCGATTTGCGTGCTCCTCGGACTGCTGACCTCGCTGTTCGTCCCGCGTCGTCGAGTCTGGGTCAAGGCCGTCGAACTCGGGGACGGGCGGATCCGCCTCGAATATGCCGGGCTCGCTCGCGGCGAGGACCCCGGTCTGGATGCCGCTGTCCGGGCGATCGCGGAAAAACATTCCCATCAACTCGGGCTTAGGCTGACACGGTGACCGAAACTCTGTCGATGTACTCCCTGACGGCCATCTATTCGGCAATGGCCGTGTATCTCTTCGCCTTCATTGCATTCACTCTCGACCTCGCCAAGCGGTCCGCCGAAGGGCCGGCCGCAGCGGTCGTCGCGGGCACCCACGTCGGTCAGATGAGTCGGTCCGGGACCACAGCGATCCTTGAGCGGGTGGTTGCGCCGCCGTCGACCGTTCAGCGCCGCTCCAGCCGATTCGAGCGGGTGGCTTTCGCGCTCACCGTTCTCGGCTGGGTGCTGCACGTCGGGGGAACCGTGCTCCGCGGGGTCGCCGCCCATCGCGTTCCGTGGGCGAACATGTTCGAATTCTCGCTCACCGCGTCAGCGATCATGGTCGGCGTTTTCATCTTCGTTCAGCTGTGGCAGAACCTGAGATTCCTCGGTGCCTTCATCAGCGGGTTCTCGCTCATCATTCTCGGCTTCGGCACGGTCGGCTTCTACGTCAACGTGGTTCCGCTTCCGCCGGCTCTGCAGTCGTACTGGCTGGTCATCCACGTTTTCGTCGCGACGCTCGGCACCGCGTTCTTCGCAATCGGCGCCGGGCTGTCGATGGTGCAACTGATTCAAACCCGTCGCGAGGCCAACAAGCTCAACAGATTCCGCTTCCTTGACACCATGCCGAATGCCGAGAAGCTCGAGAACCTCGCCTACCGGGTGATAGTTGTCGCCTTCGTCTTCTGGACCTTCACCCTCATGGCCGGCGCAATCTGGGCCGAGCACGCCTGGGGCCGCTACTGGGGCTGGGACACGAAGGAGGTCTGGACCTTCATCATCTGGACCATTTTCGCCGGCTACATCCACGCCAGGGCCACTCGCGGCTGGCGCGGCTCACGCTCTGCGTATCTCGCGATCATCGGGTTCGCCGCGGTGATGTTCAACTTCACCATCGTGAACCTGTTCTTCAAGGGACTGCACTCCTACTCCGGCCTGTAGGCCGGCGCGGAAATCACTCGCCCGGGGAGAGCGCCGCCGCACATGCGGCCAAGTCGGCGCGGAACCGCACGCGTCGTTTCTCGGGCACGGCGAGGATCATCCGCTTCTCCACCGCCCGCGCGACCGTGTTAGCCGCGTTGAGCACCTCCCGGCCGTGCGGGGTCAACCGGGTCGGCAGCGCCCTGCCCTGAGGCGCGACGTCGGGACGGGTGACGAGGTCACGCTCCTGCAGACCGCGGAGGACGAGGTTCATCGACTGGCGGCTGACGAACGCTCCCCGTGCCAGGTCGGAACTGGACAGACCCGGACTCCGGCCGAGCAGTTCCAGGCAGGAGTGCTGCGCGGCCGAGAGGTCGAGCGGCCGAAGCTCCTCGGACATCCGGCTGCGGAGGGCTGACGCGGCGTGTTTGAGCACGTGGGTCAACGCTTCGTCGAGAGTGCCCGCCCGTTGGGCCTTCTCCTTTTTCTTCGACGCGCTTTTCTTCTTGTTCTTCGCCATGTCAAGAGTGTGACACCCGTTCGCGAATAAGTCACCACTCGCGGTAATCAGTCACCCGACCGGCCGCAGGCGCTCAGCTTTCGGCGAGAATTTCGCGAACGCGCGGTGCGACGACGGTGCCATAGAGCTCGATGCTCTTCATGAGTTTGTCGTGGCCGAGGGTGCCGTTGCTGTACTTGAGATCGAAGCGGTCCAGCCCAAGGGTCTTCGCTGTTGTGGCGATCTTGTTGGCGACGGTCTCCGGCGATCCGACGTAGAGCGAACCGGTGTCCGCCTCGTGCTCGAAGGATTCGCGGCTCATCGGACCCCACCCGCGCTCCCTGCCGATGCGGTTGGTCATCTCGGAGTGGTGCGGCCACAGCTCTTCCCGTGCCTGCTCGTCGGTGTCGGCGATGTGTCCGGGGGAGTGCACGCCGATCATTGGGGTGGGCTGGCCGAACTGGGCGAGAGCGCGGTGGAACAGGTCAACGTAGGGGGCGAATCGAGCCGGCTCACCGCCGATGATGGCGAGAGCGAGGTTGAAGCCGTACCGTGCGGTACGCACCACCGACTCCGGACTGCCACCCACGCCGACCCAGGTGGTCAGCAGTCCGTTGTCAACCCGTGGGAAGACGGACTGATCGCTGAGCGAGCTGCGGGTCGCGCCCGACCAGGTGACGGGCTGTTGCGTGCGGAGCTCGGAAAACAGCTCGAGTTTTTCCTCGAAGAGCTCCTGGTACCGGGTGAGGTCGAAACCGAAGAGAGGGAAGGACTCGGTGAATGACCCGCGCCCGAGAGTGATCTCTGCCCGGCCGCCCGACAGCCCGTCGAGGGTGGCGAATCTCTCGTACACCCGCACCGGGTCATCCGAACTCAGCACGGTGACTCCGGTACCGAACCGGATGTTTTCGGTGCGCGCGGCGATCGCGGCGAGAACCACCTCGGGCGCCGAGACGGAGAATTCCTTGCGGTGGTGCTCGCCCACTCCGATGTAGTCGAGACCGACGCCGTCGGCCAGAACGGCTTGTTCGAGCAGATTACGCAAGACCTGACCGTAACCGAGCGGATTTCCCTCGCTGTCGTTGGTGACATCGCCAAAGGTGTCGACTCCGAGTTGGAGCTGTTGCGTCATGCTGTGCCTTTCGGGCCTGGTCCTCTATTGGCGTGCATGTGTGCATGCAAACGCATTGGCCGGTAACGCGGGCACGCGCGCGTCTATTCCGCAATTCCCGGCCTGGTCCGCGGGGCTCAGCCCTCCAGCAGTCGGTAGCAGCTCTCGATGCGCGCGGCCCACCAGTGACCGCGGTCAGCGCCGGCGGCGAATCGGTCGAGCAGCGCGCCGTCCGGGGTCACCCGCCGCACCTCGATAGCGCCGTTGCTGGCGACAAGCGGATCGGCGGTGACATCGCTGTCGAGCAGGCTCACCGTGGCCAGCCCGCAGTCGTAGGGCAGGTCGGCGACCGATGCGGCGAGGAAGGCCCCCATCGATATTCCGACCGAGGTCTCGAGCGCACTCGACACGACGACCGGAAGCCCCGCCTGCTCGATGACCGAC
>JAUZFY010000004.1 GCA_030840185.1 Microbacteriaceae bacterium
TACCCGATCGCCCTCGAGGGCGCGCTGAAACTCAAGGAGGTCGCCTACATCCACTCCGAGGGATTCGCGGCCGGGGAGCTCAAGCACGGCCCCATCGCACTGATCGAGCCGGGACAGCCCGTGTTCGTCATCGTTCCGAGCCCGCGAGCGAAGGACTCACTGCACAAGAAGGTCGTCTCCAACATCCAGGAGATCCGCGCCCGTGGCGCTCGCATCCTCGCGATCGCCGAGCAGGGGGATGCCGCGGTCCTTCCGTTCGCGGACGTGGTGATCCCGATTCCGCTCGCCTCGACCCTGTTCGAGCCGATCCTCGCCGTCGCCCCGCTGCACATCTTCGCGATGGAACTCGCCGCGGCCAAGGGGCTCGACGTCGATCAGCCGCGCAACCTGGCCAAGTCGGTCACGGTCGAGTAGCCGGCCATGATCGTCGGCATCGGCGTTGACGTCGTCGATCTCGCTCGGTTCGAGCGGGCGACCGATCGCACCCCCGGCGTTCTGGCTCGACTGTTCACCGACCGGGAGCGGACCGACGGCGACACCACCCGATCGTTACGGTCGATGGCCGCCCGGTTCGCCGCGAAGGAAGCGCTGATCAAGGCGATCGGGGACTCGACCGGGGTGCGCTGGCACGACATGGCAGTGGTGTCGAACGACCTCGGCAACCCGTCGATCGAGGTCTACAACGGGCTCGCCGAAATCGTCGCCGGGCTCGGGATTCGGCACATCCATCTGTCTATGAGCCACGACGCCGGGGTGGCGATCGCCTACGTCGTCGTCGAGGGGGAGTCGTGAGCCGTCCGCTTCGCGAGGCCCGCGTCGATCTCTCGGCCATCGCGCACAACGTGAACGCCCTACGGCGCAACATCGGAACCCCGATCATGGTCGTGGTCAAGTCCCGCGGCTACGGCCACGGGGCGATCCCCGTGGCGAAGGCAGCGGTCGAGGCCGGGGCCGCCTGGCTCGGCGTCGTCACGATCGAGGAGGCCCTCGAGCTGCGGTCCGCCGGTATCAGCGCCCCGGTGCTGGCCTGGCTGCACGATCCGGATGCCGACTTTGCCGGTGCGATCGCCGCGGGAATCGACATCGGGGTGAGCTACCGTGCCCAGCTCGAGCGCGTCGCCGCGGCATCCGGCTGCCCAGCGGTCGTGCAACTCAAGGTGGACACCGGACTCGGCCGGAATGGTGCGACGGCCTCCGACTGGCCCGAACTGTTCGACGCGGCGGTGGCCCTCGAACGAACTGGGCGGATCAGAGTGCGCGGCCTGTGGAGCCACCTCGCCAACTCCGGCGAGGAGGCCGATCTCGCCCAGGTCGCCAGTTTCTCGCGAGCCATCGAGGCGGCGCGGGCGGCCGGACTCGACCCGGAGATTCTGCATCTCGCCGCGACGGCCGGCGCAATCCGGGTACCGAGCTCGCGATTCGATCTGGTTCGGATCGGGCTCGGCAGCTACGGGTTGTCGCCATTCGACGACCAGACTTCGGCCGACCTCGGGCTTCGGCCGGCGCTCGAGCTCAGCGCGGGTATCGCCTCGACCAAACGGGTGCCTGCCGATAGCGGAGTGTCGTACGGCCACGACTACCGCACGGAACGGGAGACCACACTCGCCCTCGTGCCGCTCGGGTACGCAGACGGGATTCCGCGGCATGCCTCCGGCCGCGGGCCGGTCTCGATCAACGGGCGCCGCTATCGCGTGGCCGGCCGGGTGGCGATGGACCAGTTCGTTGTCGACGTCGGCGACGACGCGATCGAGGTCGGCGACCGGGCGATCCTGATTGGTGATCCCGCTACCGGGGTGCCGACCGCGGAAGACTGGGCGAACGCCGCCGACACCATCAACTACGAGATTGTCACTCGACTCGGTGGCCGGATCGAGTGGACCTATGCAGCTGCGGATTGACTCACCGGAACAGATGGCCGAGCTCGGTGCGCGGCTCGCCATGAAGGTGCGAGCCGGCGACCTGATTGCGCTCAACGGCGAGCTCGGTGCGGGAAAAACCACGATGACCCGTGGACTCGGGGAGCGGCTCGGCGTGCGCGGTGCCGTCACGAGCCCAACGTTTGTGCTCGCCAGAACCCACGAGCGGCTCGACTCGGGCCCACCGCTCGTGCACGTGGACGCATATCGGCTCGGCGGCCCCGCCGAACTGGACGATCTCGACATCGACTTCGACGCCTCGATAGTGGTCGTCGAGTGGGCGGCCGGGATGCTCGACGGGGTCACCGAGGACTGGCTCGAGATCAGCATCGAACGCCCGACCGGCGCGGCATCCCCCCGAGAGGCATTCTCCGGCGCCGCATCGCCCGGTGTCGAAGGGGACGAGCTCGTCGAGCCGCGCATCGTGACGATCACCGGACATGGGGCACGCTGGCTGGACCTTAAGCTGGACTGATGCTGCTCGCCATCGACACCTCAGCCGGCACGAGCGTCGCCGTGGTCGATCGTGATCTCGGCACACTGGTCGAGATCGGCGAGGCCGACACGCGCCGCCACGCCGAGGTGATCGGCGAAGCGATCCGCTCGGCCATCGACCGGTCGGGGGTCGCGGCCTCCGCGCTTTCGGGCGTCGCCATCGGAATGGGTCCCGGCCCGTTCACCGGACTCCGGGTCGGCATCGCAGCGGCGCAAGCCTTCGCGTTCGGGACGACGAAGCCCCTGGTGCGCGTGGTCAGCCACGACGCCGTCGCATGGGGACACTACGCCGCCGGGAACGGCGGTCGTCTTCTGGTTGTCACCGACGCCCGCCGGCGCGAGGTCTACTTCAGCGCCTACTCGGGCGTGGACGGGGAGGGACTCCCCGTGCGCGTTCAGGGACCTGGCCTCTGCCGGCCAGACGACCTCGCCGACACGGTCGACGGCTACCACGGGTTCGAGCGGCTCGACGCGGCGGAGGTGTCGGCGGCATCCGTCGGTCTGCTCGCCGAGGGGCTCTACCTTCACCGCCGCGAATTCGCTGGGCCGGAGGCGCTCTACCTTCGGGCTCCGGATGCCACGGTGTCGGCCGGTCCGAAGCGGGTGAGCTGATGACCTGGCAGCTTCGCCGTGCGCGGCCAGACGACCTCGAGCGCATCATGGAACTGGAGACCAGCACTTTCGGCTCCGACGCCTGGTCGAGCGACGCCATGCTGAGCGACCTGCGCAATCCGCAGTGCTACTACCTCGTTGCCGATCGCCTCAGCTTCCCCGGCGAAATCGACGGCTACGCCGGGCTGTTCGCGCCGCAGGGCGCCCACGAGGGAGACATCCAGACCATCGCCGTCGCCCAATCCGCACGCCGTGCCGGCCTCGGTCGTGCGCTGATGAACGCGCTTATCACCGAGGCGCGCAAGCGCGGGGCCGTCGAGGTGTTCCTCGAGGTTCGCGCCGATAACCCCGGGCCGAAGCGCCTGTACGAAGACCTCGGTTTCGAAGAGATCGCCGTGCGGGTCGGCTACTACCAGCCCGACGGCGTCGACGCGATCGTGATGCGGCTGCGCGTTCCCGACCCCGTCACCCGCCCGGCGGTCGGCCAGTGACCCCGCAGATCGGGGGCAGCGGCGCCCTGGTGCTCGGCATCGAGACGAGTTGCGACGAGACCGGAATCGGCATCGTGCGCGGGACGACGCTCCTCGCCAACGTGATCGCCTCGTCAATGGAGGAGCACGCCCGATACGGCGGAGTGGTGCCGGAAATAGCGGCACGAGCCCACCTCGAGGCGCTGACCCCGGCGCTCAAGGCCGCGTTGGCCGAAGCCGACGTGACCCTCGGCGAGCTCGACGCGATCGCCGTCACGAGCGGACCAGGCCTCTCCGGCGCGCTCATGGTCGGGGTCGGTGCCGCGAAGGCGCTCGCCGTCGCACTGAACAAGCCGATCTACGCCATCAACCATCTCGTCGGTCACGTCGGCGCGGACGTGCTTCGCGACGACGGAACGGAGATCGCACTGCCCACCATCGCGCTCCTCGTCTCCGGCGGCCACACCTCGCTTCTGCTGGTGCGGGATCTCGTCTCCGACGTCGAGTTGCTCGGCGAAACCATCGACGACGCGGCGGGGGAGGCGTTCGACAAGGTGGCCAGGCTGCTGGGTCTGCCCTACCCCGGCGGCCCAGAGATCGACCGGGTTGCCGCCACAGGCAACCCCGCAGCCATCCGGTTCCCTCGCGGGCTCAGCCAGCCCAAGGACCTTGAGAAGCATCGCTACGACTTCTCCTTCAGCGGCCTGAAGACCGCGGTCGCCCGCTGGGTGGAGCAGAAGCGCGACGCCGGAGAGCCGGTTCCGGTTGCGGACGTCGCGGCGAGCTTTCGGGAGGCGGTCACGGACGTGCTGCTGACGAAGGCAATTGCGGCCTGCCGTGACCTCGGCGTGCCCCGACTGCTTCTTGGCGGCGGCGTGGTCGCCAACTCTCGCGTTCGTGAGCTGGCAGGAGTGCGCTGCGCCGACGCCGGCATCGAACTGCGCATTCCGCCGCTGTCGCTCTGCACCGATAACGGGGCAATGATCGCCGTCATTGCGGCCCAGCTCATCGAGAGCGGTCACGCCCCCTCCAATCTGTCCTTCGGGGCGGATTCGACCCTGCCGGTCACCGTGATCCAGGCCTGAACCGCGGACCCGGTCACGCACCGTCGCGTTGACAGTGCGCAAGCCGCGGTGCCACTATGGCAGCGCTGAACTCTACTCACCGATTTTGGAGCCGACCATGACCGCAGTACCCCCCTCGCAGTCTCCGTACTCGTCGTCCGCTGCCGGCCCCCGCCTGAACACCCTGGCGATCGTCGCCCTGGTCTTGGGGATTGTGATCCCGCCGGGCGGCATCATTTGTGGGCACATCGCCCTCAACCAGATCAAGCGGACCGGTGAGGCCGGGCGCGGCCTCGCGCTCGCCGGGACGATCATCGGATACGTGTTCACGGTGCTGTGGGTGCTGGGCATCGTCCTCTTCGCGCTCCTGGTCGGGCTTGCCGCCTCGAACGGGACCCTCTACCAGCAGTAAGGACGCGTCAGCTAGGGAAAGAGCACGCGCTCGCAGAGTAGCGCGGTGTGCCGCCCGGCGACGCGGGTCAGGATGAGGGTCGCCGCGCCGCCCCCCCGAAGGCCAAGCCGCTTGCGGAAGGCTGCGGGGTCGATGTCCACCCCCCGCTTCTTGATTTCGAGCGAGCCGATTTGCCGGGCGGCCAACTCCCGCTTGAGCCGCCGTTCGTCCAGGGCGAACACGTCGGTCACGCGAAAGCACGCCGCGAACGGGGTCGACACCGCGGTGTCGGAGCTGAGGTAGGCGATGCCGTCGCTCAGCATTGTCGCGCCGAGCCTTCGGCCGAGGTCGCCGATCAATCGAGCCCGGATGACCGCGCCATCCGGTTCGTAGACGAACTCGCCGAGCTCTCCCGTCTCGACATCCGCGCTGTCTGCTCCGGCGCTCAGCTCGGCGGATCCGTGCTCGCCGAGCACAAGCGCGGACCGGGCGATACCGGGGCGAGCGACGGCACCGAACCAGAGTCCCAGTTCGACCACTTCCCGATCGACGGAGACCCACTGCGCCTCGGTGCCGTCGGGGATCAACTCGCGATCGATCCCAGGCCCGAGCTTGATCCCGGTCGGAAGGCGCTCGCCAAGGCCGAACGCGAAATCGAGCGACGGGGAGTAATCGGCCGGATTGGTGATCCGCGAGGTGTTCTGGTGGCCGGCCGTCCTCCTGGCGGGGTCGAGGTAGACGCCGTCGAAACCGGAGAGGTCGAAATGGGTCGCGTCGTCGTTGACCACCGTCGCGTTCGACCACGGGGCGAGGTTGTACGCGGCGATCGCCGCGGTGACCTCGTCCCGTTCCACTGCCGTCACGGCGATGTCGAGAGCCGCGATCGCGAGCGCGTCGCCGCCGATTCCGCTTCCGAGGTCGGCAATCCTGGTCAGGCCCGCCGCCTGAAACCGCCCCGCGTGCAGCGCGGCCACCCGAAGCCGGGTTGCCTGCTCAAGCCCGGCCTCGGTGAACAACATCCGCTCCGCAAACAGTCCGAACTTGCCAACGGCCTTTGCCCGGAGCTTCGACTGCGTGAGAACCGCGGCGACTCTGGCCGGGGAGTGTCCGGCATTCCGAAGCTCGGTGACCACCGAGACGACGTTGGCGCTGGACTCCCAGGGGGGTAGGGAATCGAGTAGCCGGAGGCCGTCACCGGTCAACAGCTCGACCAGCTCGGAGGAGTCCATAGGCCAACCGTAGCAATTGGCACTCGCCTTGCACGAGTGCTAACCCGCCGCTAAGCTACATCTGGCACTCTCGTCACGAGGCTGCTAACCCAAGATTTCTAAGTCTTCAAGAAAGAGGTCAACCGTGTCGGTCTCCATCAAGCCGCTCGAGGATCGCATTGTCATCAAGCAGGTCGAGGC
>JAUZFY010000020.1 GCA_030840185.1 Microbacteriaceae bacterium
AGTCGAGTAGGGCGCTCAGCGCCCGTTCTTTGTGGGTCGAGTAGGGCGCTCAGCGCCCGTATCGAGACCAGGGCGTGGGTGATGCGGTTGTGCGGTCTCGATACGCTCGCAGGCTCGCTACTCGACCGGCGGGTTTTTGTGGGTCGAGTAGGGCGCTCAGCGCCCGTATCGAGACCAGGGCGTGGGTGATGCGGTTGTGCGGTCTCGATACGCTCGCAGGCTCGCAGGGCGCTACTCGACCTGCATTCGCTAGTTCGAGATGAAGGGGATCGCCACCGGGTAGCGGTACCACTCGCCCCGATTGGCGGCGACGGCGGCGATGATGCTGAATACGACGTTTCCCACCCCCACGATGATGAACACGAGGAACCCGACCAGGAACCACACCGTGAAGAACCCAACGACGTAGCCAGCGAGCACCGTCAACTGGAAGTTGAGAGCGGTCTTCGCGTGTTCGCGCACAAACGGTCCGCGGTCCTTCAGCACCAGGTACCCGATGAGCGCGGGGAGAAACTGGAAGAAGATCCCGCCGAGGTGGATGAGCGTTGCCCAGAGCCTCTCATCGTCAGCGCTGAGGGGCTGGGGGGTCGGTGAGGGGCTGGCCGGTGGCGGCGTCGATGCTGACATGTGCCCATTAAAGCAACAAGCCCGGGAGCACAGTGCTTCCGGGCTTGTTGATTTTGCGAATTACTTGATGAATCGGAACGAGAACGGGTACCGGTATGACCCGCCCTGCTGCACTTTCACGCCGGCGATGATCGAGAAGACGACGTCCGCGACCCAGAGCAGGAAACTGATGAAGCCGACAATGAAGCCGACGCCGAGCGAAAAGAAGAGGATACTGCCGACGATCTGCCAGGCGACCCAGACGATCAGGAACGTGATCTGAAAGTTCAGGGCCTCCTTTCCCTCCACACGCACCCGGGGTCCCCGATCCCGAAGCACGAGCCAGATGATGAGGGACGGAAGAACGGAGAGGATGCCGCCGAAGTGGGCGAGGGACGCCCACAGCCTGTCGTCCGCTTCGGTGAGCGGAGCCGCCGGCTGAGGGGACGCGGGATTCGAGGTCGGGCCAGTCATGAGCAGAGCCTTTCGATAGGCGGTTCCGATCGATTCGACGAAGTCGAACGCGAACTACGTGCCCTGCACCGCTCACAGCGAACGATCCGCGAGCACAGGGATAACGTAACGCTCCACTCATCGCCGATGCAATGTCTCTACGGATGAAGGCACGGTACAATTGGCAGTCTGGTGATGCGAGTGCTAAGAAAGCGGAGGTGAGGGTCATGGTCTCTGAACGTGGCCTCGACGTGCTCCGCGTAATCGTGCAGGACTACGTGGCCTCCCGCGAGCCGGTCGGATCAAAGTCGATAGTCGACCGTCACTCCTTCGGCGTCTCGGCCGCCACGATCCGCAACGACATGGCACTCCTCGAAGAGGAGGAGCTCATCGCGGCGCCACACACTTCCTCCGGGCGCATCCCCACCGACAAGGGCTACCGCGTGTTTGTCAACCAGCTAGCCGATCTTCGTCCGCTCAGCCCGGCCCAGCGAACGGCGATCGAAACCTTCCTCGGGACATCGGCCGATCTTGACCAGGTGCTCGCTCGCACCGTGCGATTGCTTTCCCAGCTCACCCACCAGGTCGCGCTCGTGCAGTACCCGTCGCTCAGCCGCTCCCGCATCCGTCACGTCGAACTTGTTCGGCTCACGACCACGCGGGTGATGACGGTGCTGATCACCGACACCGGCCGCGTCGAGCAGCGATTCATCGACGTGTCGGCCGAGCTTGACGACGAGTTCCTCAGCCATCTCGGCGCCCGGCTCAACTCCACAATCGGCGGCGCCGCGCTCGCGGAAGCGGCCGAGAAGTTGGCCCATTTTCCCGCGCAGTTCCCCAGCGACCGCGAAACCGCGGTCGGGCGGATCTCTTCTGCCCTCATCGAGCAGGTGCTAGCCAATCGGCAGGATCGGCTCGTCATGGCCGGCACCGCAAACCTCGTCCGCACCGAAGATGACTTCAGCGGGAGCATTTACCCCGTGCTCGAGGCGATCGAGGAACAGGTCACCCTGCTCCGGCTTTTTGGTGAGATGGAACCGGACAAGAGCGGTTTCTCCGTTTCGATTGGCAAGGAAAACGAATCGTTCGGGCTCGGCGAAACCTCGGTGCTCGCCACCGGTTATTCGGCGACCGGCGGTGAGGTGTCGCGGCTCGGCGTGATCGGCCCGACGCGCATGGACTACTCGAACAACATCGCGGCCGTGAGAGCGGTCGCCCGATATCTGTCTCGTCTGCTCGGCGAGAACTGACCATCGCTGTGCGCCGTAGGCCGGAGGCCGCCGGTTACGCGCAGCGAAAACATTTTAAGGATTGAGATTGGCTGACCACTACGAAGTACTCGGCGTCGACCGGGACGCGAGCACGGATGAGATCAAGAAGGCATATCGGCGCCTCGCCCGGGAGCTGCACCCCGACGTGAATCCGGGGGCGGATGCCTCGGAGCAGTTCAAGCTCGTGACGCACGCCTACGACGTGCTCTCCGACGAGCAACAGCGCCAACAGTACGATCTTGGTCCGCGGGCAGGATTCGGCGGCCAGGGAGCCCAGGGCTTCGGCGGCTTCGGCGACATTTTCGAGTCGTTCTTCGGCGGCGGACAGTCCCGTGGACCCCGATCGCGGCGTGAACGCGGTCAGGATGCACTTGTGCGGGTCGAGGTCGATCTCGACGAAATCATCTTCGGAACGACGAGGGAAATCGACGTCGACACCGCGGTGCTGTGTGAAACGTGCAACGGCAGTTGCTGCGCGCCGGGAACCCAGCCGGTGACCTGCGACATCTGCCATGGCAGCGGCCAGATCCAGCGGACCGTGCGCAGCCTCCTTGGCAACGTGATGACTTCGAGCCCGTGTGGCACCTGCCGCGGGTATGGAACGGTGATCCCGAACCCGTGCCCGACCTGCCAGGGCCAGGGGCGCGTGCGGGCGCGCCGCACCATCTCGGTGGACATTCCGGCCGGGGTTGACACGGGACTGCGTCTGCAGATGCCGAATCAGGGCGAAGTCGGTCAGGCCGGCGGCACCCCAGGCGACCTGTACCTTGAGATCAAGGTGCGCCATCACGATGTGTTCAGCCGCAACGGCGATGACCTTCTCGCCACCCTCGAGGTGCAGATGACGGATGCCATCATGGGTACGAGAACGACCCTCGCGGCCCTCGATGGCGATATTGATGTCGAAATCCGCCCGGGTACGCAGAGCACTGAGGTGATCACCATCAGGGATCGCGGAATCACGCACCTTCGCGGTAGCGGCCGCGGAGACCTGAAGATCGGCGTGCAGGTGATGACGCCGACCAAGCTCAATCACAAAGAGCAGAACCTGATCAAGCAATTCGCTCAGTTGCGCAAGCCGGCCGCACCGACCCTCACTCACTTCCAGCAGGGGCTCTTCCAGAAGTTGCGCGACCGCTTCCTCAACATCTGACCTGTGGCCCACTTCTACCTGAGCGAAGAGCTGCTCGCGGCGGCGGGCGGCGAACGGGTAACCGTGTCCGGCCCGGAGGCTCGGCACGCGGTGACGGTGAGCCGGATCGCGGTCGGGGAGTCGATAGCGGTTGGAAACGGCGCCGGCCTCGTTGTGCGGGGACGAGTGGTGTCGGCGGAGCCGACTGCGTTCGTCGTGGAGGTCGAGTCAGTGCTCGAGACCCCGGCGGCGACCCCGGCGGTCTGGCTTGCGCAGGCCCTCGCAAAGGGAGATCGGGACGAGCACGCTGTGCAACAGGCAACGGAGCTCGGCGTCGACGGCGTCATCCCCTGGGCGGCACAGCGGTCGATCGTCAAATGGGAGGGCCCGAAGCTGCGCAAG
>JAUZFY010000030.1 GCA_030840185.1 Microbacteriaceae bacterium
TCTTGTAGGCCGGGGCCTGCCCGGGCCAGCCGAGGTATCGGTTGACCTCGAAGCGGACAAAGCCCTCGTTCATGTTCACGTTTCGTCCGAGAAATCCGAAGGCGTAGTCGCCGGTCCACTGGCCGGAACCGTCGGGAAGCGGCTTCTCGAGGTGCACCCCGATGTCCAGGACGACGCGTGCGGCCCGCATCCGCTGGCCGTCGAGCATCCCGAGCCGGTCGGCCGGGTCGTCGAGGTAGCCGAGCTGTTCCATCAGCCGCTCGGCGTAGAGTGCCCAGCCCTCGGCGTGTCCGGAGGTTCCGGCGTTCCGGCGCCAGGTGTTGAGGAGCGCCTTGTTGTAGACGGCCTGACCGATCTGCAGATGATGGCCGGGGACGCCCTCGTGGTACACCGTGGTGAGCTCACGCCAGGTGTCGAACTCCGTGACTCCCTCGGGAACGCTCCACCACATCCGGCCGGCCCGGGAGAAGTCGTCCGTTGGCGGGGTGTAGTAGATGCCGCCCTCCTGGGTCGGGGCGATCCTGCATTCGAGACGACGCACCTCGGCGGGAATGTCGAAGTGAACCTTAGACAGTTCGTCGACGGCCCGATCGCTGGTCTCCTGCATCCACCGCTGCAGCGCGTCGGTTCCGTGCAGCTTTCGGCTTCCGTCCCGATCAAGGAAGTCGATCGCCTCGGCGACACTCGCCCCCGGCTTGATCTGATTGGCGATCGACTCCTGTTCGGCCGTCATTCGGGCGAGCTCCTCGATGCCCCATTCGTAGGTCTCGTCGAGATCGACGACCGCGCCGAGGAAGTCGCGCGAGGCGAGGGCGTAGATCTCGCGGCCGACCGCGTCCCGCTCCGGGGCATGCGGGGCGAGTTCCGTCGCGAGAAACTCGGAGAGGGTGGAATACGCTCGCGCGGAGGCTCGAGCCCCCTCGGCGAGGTCGCGAGCGAGCGACTCGGGAAGCTCACCGTCAGCGGCCCGCGCTCCCTCCGCGAGCTGGAAGAAGAAGCCGGCCTCCGACTGCTGTTTTTCCGCCTGAGCGATGACCTCGCGGATCTGTCGCGCGGCCGGCACGTTTCCGGCCGCGATCCCGGCGCGGAGGGTCTCGAGGTAGCCATCCATCGCTGCCGGCAGATTGTGCATCCGCGTCGCGATATGAGACCAGTCGGTCTCCGTGTCGGTCGGCATGAGGTCGAAGATCTCCCTCAGCCCTTGCGGCGGGGAGGCGATCACGTTGAGGTCGCGCTGTTCGAACCCGGCCTCGTGTTTATCGACCTGGAGGTGCAAATCGCGGGATAGGTCCATCTTGGTGACCGCGTCAACGTCATCCACCGGCGTCGCTGCCGTGATTCGTGCGAGGGTCGCCTTCGCTTCGGCAACAGCGCGTTCGGCGCCGGCCGGCGAGTAGTCCGCGTATTCACCCTCTCGTCCCGGTCGACCGAGGTAGACGCTCAGCTCGGGGAAGAGTTCGAGCTCGGTGTCGACCCACGCTTCTGCGATGGCGTCGATGGGGGTCGGTTGGCGGACCTCGTGGGTCTGAGCAGCATCAGTCATGAACCGAGCTTAAGCCAGCTTCCAGCGCCCATTGGCGAAGCTTTTCCAGCGATTTGTCCGCCGAGCTTCTGGTCGTCCGCGCGCCTAGGCCTGGTCTAGATCGGTGTTGAGAAGGTCGGTGAGGCTATCGAGCGCCTGATCCGCCCCGTCGCCCTCCGCAGAGATGGTGACCACCTCTCCGTGGCCGATGCCGAGCGAAAGCACTCCGAGGATGCTCGCGGCGTTGACGCTCTTTCCAGAGGCGCTGGTCAGCGTGATGGGAACGCCGAGCTTGGCCGCGGCCTGGCTGAAGAGGGATGCGGGGCGGGCATGCAGGCCGACGCTCGAGGCGACGGCGATGGTGCGTTCTGGCATTTCGTACTCCTTGGGGTTCGTTCTAAACGGCTATTCGAGTATCGCGTAGACCTGGGATTCCGTCGCCGCCGCCCGGAGAGATGAGGCCGCCTCTGGCTCGAGAAGGACCCTGGCCAGTCGGGACAGCAGCGCGATGTGGCCGCCGCCAAGAGCCGCGATGCCGACGCAGACCCGCACGTCGTTTCCCTGCCAGTCGACCCCCTCGGGGAAGCGGAGAACGACAATGGCGTCCCGCAGCACCCGGTCCGTCGCGGCGCGAGTGCCGTGCGGAATCGCGATGCCCTCCCCGACGTAGGTCGAGACGGAACGTTCCCGCTCGAGCATCGCGTCGATGTAGCCGGCGTCAACGGCTCCGGCGTCGAGCAGTGCCCGACCGGTCTGCCGAACGGCATCCTCGCGGTCGGTCGCGGTCGCCGTCAGGTGAATCGAGCCGCCGGCGAGCAGGCTCGAGAGTGCCGGTTCCGCCTCCTCCGCCACGATCAGTGCGCCGCCGCATCCCAGTTCTTGCCGAGCCCCACTTGAACCTCGAGCGGAACGGAGAGATCGGCCGCGTGCGCCATCCGGTCGGTCACCACGCCGCTCACCGCCTCAAGCTCACCCTCCGCCACCTCGAACACCAGTTCGTCGTGCACCTGGAGAAGCAGTCGAGAAGAGAGCCCCTTCGCCACGAGGTCGTCGGCGACACCGAGCATCGCGATCTTCAGAATATCCGCGGCCGAGCCCTGGATCGGCGCGTTGAGAGCGGCGCGCTCGGCGTTCTGCTTGAGCACCCGGTTGTTCGATCTGAGGTCCGGAAACGGGCGACGTCGACCGAAGATGGTCTCGGTGTAGCCATCCTCGCGGGCCTGCTCGACGACGCTGCGGAGGTAGTCGCGCACCCCGCCGAAACGTTCGAAGTAGTCGCTCATGAGCTGCTTGGCTTCCGCGTTCTCGATGCGCAACTGCTTGGACAGACCGAATGCGCTCAGCCCGTAGGCCAGACCGTAGGACATCGCCTTGACCTTCGTTCGCATCGCCGAGGTCACATCCGGCGGGTCGACCCGGAAGATGCGGGATCCGACGAAGCGGTGAAGGTCCTCACCCGAGTGGAAGGCCTCGATGAGCCCCGGGTCGCGGGAGAGGTGCGCCATGATCCGCATCTCGATCTGCGAGTAGTCCGCGGTGAGCAGGGTGGTGAACTCGGGGCCGCTCTCGAATGCCTGCCGAATCTGCCGGCCGACCTCGGTGCGAACCGGGATGTTCTGCAGGTTGGGGTCGGTCGAGGAGATCCGCCCGGTGCTCGTGCCGGTCTGGTCGTACCGGGTGTGCACCCGGTGATCGTCGGCGATCGCCTTCTCGAGCGTGTCGACAATCTGGCGCAGCTTCGTGGCATCCCGATGCTGAAGCAACAGGTCGAGGAACGGGTGCGGGTTCTGCTCCTGCAGGTCGGCAAGCGAAGCTGCGTCGGTGGAAAACCCGGTCTTGTTCGACCGGGTCTTCGGCATGTTCAGGTCTTCGAACAGCACCTGCTGCAGCTGCTTCGGGGAACCGAGGTTGATCTCCCGTCCGCCAATCTCGGCGTAGGCACGGGTGGCGAGGTCGGCCGCGCTCTCGCCGAGCTCGCGATTCAGCCGCGCGAGAATCTGCGCGTTGACCGTAACCCCCGTCGTTTCCATGAGCGAGACGACCGGCACGAGCGGAAGCTCGATGGTGTCGAGCACCCGGCGGGAACCGTCATCCAACCGCTCGGCGAGGTATTCGGCCAGCCGGAGCACGTACCAGGCTTCGGTGGCGACACTCACCGGCTCGGTCTCCGGAACGAGCTGGTTCGGGTCCGGCTGGTCGAGATGCTCGCCGAGGTGCGAGTACACCTGTTCCGGCAGGCTCTGGTCGTGACCGCCGGGCTTGAGCAGCCAGGCGGCGAGGGTCGTGTCGAACGCGACGCCGCGGAGCGTCATTCCGGCCTTCTGCAGGAGTTTGAGCGCCGGCTTGTAGTTGAACAGGTATTTTGGCGCGCCGCTCTCGAGCCACGCGATGAACGCGTCGTAGTCCGGCCGCCCCGGTGCCCACGGCACGTGGGCGGAGTCGTCGCTCGACGCCAGGCCGAAGCCGGTGAGCCCCTCCGGGCCGGTCTCCAGGTGCAGCCCGAGCGGGCGCGTGCCCTTCGCGGTTACGGTGTCGATCCAGTGCCCGAGTTCCTCGTCGACGAGAGTCCGGATGCCGGGAACGAGCGAGACCGCGGCGGCCGAGCCCTCTCCCGCGCTGGCGATCGAGACGTTCTCGCCCGCCGCTGCCGCGACCTTCAGCACACGATCGAGCAGAGTGCGGAACTGCAGCCGGTCGAAGACCTGGCGCACCGCGGCCTCGTCGATCGGACGCCGCTCGAGGTCTGACGGCCCGACCGGAAGCGTCACGTCGGTGAGCAGATGATTGAGCTTGCGGTTGCGAATGGCTCGGTCCTTCTGCTCCCGCAGCTTTTCCCCGACGACACCCTTGATCTCGTCGGCGTGTTCGAGCACGGCGTCGAGGCTGCCGAACTGAACGATCCACTTGACCGCGGTCTTCTCGCCGACTTTGTCGATGCCGATCAGGTTGTCGGCGGTCTCGCCGACCAGAGCCGCGACATCCGGATACTGGTGTGGTTCGATGCCATAGCGCTCGAACACCGCGTCGCGATCGTATCGCTTGAGCTCGGAGACACCTCGGGCGTTCGGGTAGAGCAGAGTCACGTCGTCATTGACCATCTGGCTTGCATCCCGGTCGCCGGAGACGATGAGAACCCGGAAGCCCTGCTCGGCGCCCTGGACCGCGAGGGTCGCGAGAATGTCGTCCGCTTCGTAGTCCTCCTTGGCGAGGGTCTGGATGCCCATGGCGTGCAGTGCCTCTTCGAGCAGCGGGATCTGGCCAACGAACTCCGGCGGGGTCACGCCGCGGGTGCCCTTGTACTCCGGGTATTCCCGGGTGCGGAAGGAGAAGCGGGAAATGTCGAAGGCGACGACGAGGTGGGTTGGCCTCTCATTCGCGAGCAGGTTGATCAGCATCGCAATGAAACCGTGGATGGCGTTGGTGTGCTGGCCCTCCCGGTTCTGAAAGCTGTCGACTGGCAGGGCGTAAAACGCCCGGAAGGCAAGCGAATGCCCGTCGATAACGAGGAGGGTAGGCTTTTCGTTGTCCGGCACCCAGCCAGCCTATCCGCGGCCGCCGACACCTCGAAGCGCTCCAGGAAGAAGCCAATGACGATCTTGCCCGACAACCTTGACCCGGAACTGGTTGAACGGCTCGTGAACTCTGGAGGTGGGGCGCTCGCCCGGAAGATGGGCTTCGAGTTCCTCGAATTGTCTGCGGAACGCTCTGTCGCGACGATGCCGGTCGAGGGAAACACGCAGGTCATCGGCATTCTGCACGGCGGCGCGCACGTCGTGCTCGGCGAGACGCTCGGCTCGGTGTCGTCGGCGATTCACGCCGGCCCGGGACGGGTCGCGGTGGGAATCGAAATCAACGCGTCGCACAGTCGGTCCGTGGCATCCGGTGTCGTCACGGCGACCTGCACCGCGATCAGCCTCGGCCGGACCCTCGCCACGCACGAGATCGTGGTTCGGGATGAGCAGGGCCGTCGCCTGTCGACCGTGCGGATCACGAACTTCCTGAAGGACGCGTAGCGCGAATCCCGGCGCTGCCTCAGCGGCGAATCCGGGTCGTCGCAGTTCGGTGGGAGGGCCTCCCTCCGCGGACTACTTCTTTGCGGAGAGCTGCTCGATGATGGCCTGCGCGACGTCGTGCATCGTCAGGCGGCGGTCCATCGAGGCCTTCTGAATCCAGCGGAATGCTTCCGGCTCGGTCAGACCCATCTTCTCGTTGAGAAGCCCCTTTGCCCGGTCGACGAGCTTGCGGGTCTCGAAGCGCTCGACGAGGTCGGTGACCTCGGCCTCGAGGGTGATGATCTGCGCGTAGCGCGCCAAAGCGATCTCGATCGCGGGAAGCAGGTCGCTCGGGGTGAACGGCTTCACGACGTAGGCGAGGGCTCCTGCCTCCGTTGCCCGCTCGACGAGCTCCTTCTGGCTGAAGGCCGTGAGCAGCACGACGGGGGCGATGTGGTTCTTGGTGAGTCGCTCGGCAGCGGAGATTCCGTCGAGGAGCGGCATCTTCACATCCATGATGACGAGATCCGGTCGAAGCTCGGTCGCGAGCGCGACCGCGGTCTCGCCGTCACCGGCTTCGCCAACCACCTCGAATCCGTTGTCTCGGAGGGTTTCAACAATATCGAGGCGAATGAGCGACTCGTCCTCGGCCACTACGACGCGGCGGGGGGATTGAGGGGCGTTTTCCTGGTCTGGCACGCCCTCAACCCTACGGTATTCTTGGGCCTGTCATCGTGCGCCGGATTGGCGGAATGGTAGACGCGGAGCACTCAAAATGCTTTGCTCGAAAGGGCGTGCGGGTTCGAGTCCCGCATCCGGCACGACAACAACGGCGGTCAGGGGGGATGCTACGGCGAGGCGATGTTGTTCGCCGAAGCCGAGCTCCCTCCCGACCGCACCTCCTCATTGGTGGGCGCGGCCTCACGGCCTCTCCCGCCGGGGCTTATGCCCCGTTGTGCGGCGACAGGAGGGTCTCGAGTGAACCGGCGAGAGCCATGAGGTCGAGGTCGCTCCAGCGCCTGCCGATCAGCTGAAGGCCGAGGGGCAATCCGTCGATCGTTCCAAGGGGAATGCTGATGGCTGGATGACCGCTCATGTTGAGTGGATACGTCAGAGTCCACCCGATGGTGGTCTCCACATCCCGCCCCTCGATGTTCGACGGACCGACGGTCCGACCCCACTCCCCGTTTCGCACCCCTGCGACGGTGAGGGTGGGCGTTGCGATGACGTCGACCTGGGTGAGCGCGTCTTCGAGTGCATCGAAAACCACGGTGCGCAACACGCTGTCGTGCCTGTGTTCGAGCGCGGAAAGCCCGAGCCCCGTTTCGATGAGGGCGGCGAGCTCGTCGGGAATCTCGTGGCGGTGGTCGCGGAGCAGGTCCGTCCCCTCGCGAGCGAGCGTTTCGGCATTGAACGCGGTCTGCATGGAGATCAGCCGGAGCCACAGGTGTGCGAGCTCCTCGTGATCGGGCAGCGTGACCGCCAGATCGGTGACCGCGAATGTCGACGAGATGCGACCCACCGCGAGTCGGGTGGCCTCCTGAACCGCGGTCGAGACCGGGAAGTTGCCGAGGGTGGCGTCGTAGCCGATCCGAAACGACTTGACTGGACGGCCGGATCCGGCCGGCGTCGGTGCCCAGGATGGGTCGCGCGCCGGTTCGCTCGCGAAGAGCCCGGTCACGATGCGCGCGTCGGCGACGGTGCGAGCAACCGCGCCGATGCTTTGGAATGGAATCGACGCCTGGAAAGCGTCCGGTCGGCGTTCCTCGGGGACGGCGAACGCCGACGCCTTCATGCCGACAACGCCGCACATCGCGGCCGGAATTCGCAGCGAGCCGCCCCCATCCGACCCCTGGGCGAGAACGCCGAGCCCGGCCGCCACCGACGCAGCCGCGCCGCCCGAAGATCCGCCGGCGTTGTGGGTGAGGCGATGCGGGTTGAGGGTTGGGCCGAAGAGCAGATTGTCCGTGACGCCCTTGTGCCCCATCTCCGGAGTGTTGGTCTTCCCGAGGATCACCGCTCCGGCCCGGCGGAAGCTTCGGACGTGGGGCGGATCGGTAAGCGAGATGTTGTCCGTCATCGGTTTGAGGCCCATGGTGAAGCGCACGCCAGCCATTGGCTCCACATCCTTTACCGATACCGGGATTCCGTCGAGGGGACCGAGGCCCTCCCCCGCCAATCGCCGCCGATCGGATTCGTCCGCGTCGAGCAAGGCCTGATCGTGAAGAACTGTCACGTAGGCGTTGAGGGTCGGGTTGATCCGGTCGATGCGACG
>JAUZFY010000044.1 GCA_030840185.1 Microbacteriaceae bacterium
CGCGACCGGGAAATCTGCGAGATTCACGACGATCGAGGTCTCCCCGCGGTGCAGCGCAAACCACTTGGCGTCATCGTCGAAGTCAACCGAGATGCGAGACATCCGCGGATCGGTCAGGTCCGGTCGAGATCGACGCAGGGCGGCAAGGGAGCGGTAGAGCGTGAGCAGCCGAGCGTGATGACCGTCGGTCGCCTCGTCCCACCTGAGCTTCGACCGCCGGAATGTCTCCACGTCCTGCGGGTCGGGCACGACGGCGGGGTCCCAGCCCATTCGCTCGAATTCCTTGATTCGACCGGCCGCCGTCGCCTCTCCGAGTTCCGGTTCCGGGTGCGCCGTGAAGAACTGCCACGGTGTCGAGGCGCCCCACTCCTCTCCCATGAAGAGCATCGGGGTGAACGGCCCGGCAAGGGTGAGCAGCGCCGCGATCGCGAGCTGATCGGGGTTGAGCGTGGCGGTGAGTCGGTCGCCGATTGCCCGGTTACCAATCTGGTCGTGGTTCTGGTTTGCCACGACGAGCCGCCAGGCCGGCATGTGCTCGGAGTCGATGGGATGCCCGTGGCTCCGCCCCCGGAACGAGGAGTACGTGCCATCGTGAAAGAAGCCGCTGGTAACTACCTTCGCGAGAGCGTCGAGGTGTTCGAAATCGGCGTAGTAGCCGCTCGTCTCGCCGGTTAGGGCAGCGTGCACCGCATGATGGAAGTCGTCGCTCCACTGGGCGTTCAGGCCGTAACCGCCGGTGCCGCCCTCGCGAGGGGTGATGAGCTTCGGATCGTTGAGATCCGATTCCGCGATGAGAGTGAGGGGGCGCCCGAGGAACGCAGAGAGCGCGTCAGTCTCCTCCGACAGTTCCTGCAGGATGTGCTTGGGGGAGTCGTCAACGAGGGCGTGTACGGCGTCGAGACGCAATCCATCGACGTGGTAGTCGCGAAGCCACATGACAGCGTTTTGGACGATATACGACCGGACCTCCGGCGCATCGAGGTTGACCGAGGCACCCCAGGTGTTCGCACTCTCCTCGCGAAGGTACGGCCCAAACTTCGGCAGGTAGTTTCCGCTCGGCCCGAGGTGGTTGTAGACGACGTCTTGGATAACCCCGAGGCCCTTCCCGTGCGCGGCATCGACGAATCGCTGGTACGCCTCTGGTCCGCCGTACGTCTGGTCGACCGTGTACCAGAGCACCCCGTCGTAACCCCAGTTGTGGTCGCCGTTGAAGCCGTTCACCGGAAGCAGCTCGACGAAGTCCACGCCGAGTGACACGAGGTGGTCGAGACGCTCGATCGCCGAATCGAGGGTTCCCTCGGGGGTGAAGGTGCCGAGGTGGAGTTCATAGATTATTCCGCCGGCCAGCTGACGGCCACGCCAGGACGAGTCCGTCCAGGCGAACTCATGCTCCAGGATGCGCGAGAGCCCGTGCACCGACACTGGCTGACGACGCGATCTCGGGTCGGGAACGGGGCTCTCGTCGTCGTCCAGCAGGTACCCGTAGTCGGTGCCGGTGAGTCCGCGCGGCGCGGCCCACCAGCCGTCGTCCTGCCGGGTCATCGGATGACGCTCGCCGTCGAGCACGAGGGTGACTGACTCGGGGGTAGGGGCCCACACTTCGAATGTCATGGTTCAGTCGATCCGATCGGGACTAGCAGGGCAACGGGATACTGCGAAAGCACCGAAGCGAGCGGTATCGCTCCGCCGTCGAATCTGGCTCCGGTGAGCACATCGGCCACGGGTCGACCGGCGACGATGATCGAGGTGTCGCCCCAACCGCCGGCCCGCTGAAGACCGACGGGCAGGCGGGTGGCCACGGTGATCGCCCCGCCGCGATCGAAGGCGACAACATGTGAAGCGGCCGAGCCGTAGGCGAGAACGCCCACATACCGAGAGAAGTACTCGGGATGGTCCCTGCGCAACCGGAGCGCGCGAGACGTGACGAGCAGCTTCGCCGCCCCCGTTTCGTCGATCGGCGGAGCGGCCCCGGCGTCGATCGCCGCGAGATACAGTCGACGCTCGTCGAAGTCGACCGCCCGACGGTTATCCGGGTCGACCAGTGAGGTTTCCCACAGCTCGCTTCCCTGATAGACGTCGGGAACGCCCGGCGCGGTCAACTGGATGATTTTCGCCGCGAGCGAGTTCGACCAACCGGGCTGTCGCACCTTCTCGAGGAGGTCGCCGAGAATCTGGATCACCCGATCATCGTCGAAGACGGAGTCGACGAGCGCGTGCATACCTCGCTCAAACTCTTCATTCGGGGCGGTCCAAGTCGTGGAGTTCCCCGCCTCACGGGCTGCCTTCTCCGCATAGGCGTGCAGTCGCTCCCGGCTCGCAGGGTAGGCGCCGATGATCGCCTGCCAGAGCAACGCTTCGAGCGGCCCGTCGCCGAGAGGCACCGCCGACCGCAACCGCCCAAGTGCGGCCTCCCACTCCGACGGCAGCTCCGCGAGCACGTTGATGCGAGCCCGCACGTCCTCGCCGCGCTTCGTGTCGTGGGTCGTGAGGGTGGTGAGCGACGCGGGAATAGTCGCCTGGCGACGTTGCTGACGACGATGGAATTCGTCGACGTCGATCGAGAATTCAGCAGGGTCGGCCCCCACCTCGGTGAGCGAACCGAGTCGGGAGTACCGGTAGTAGGCGGTGTCTTCGACCCCCTTGGCCATGACCATTCCCGAGGTCTGCTGGAATCGGATGGCAGCCGGGTTCGCCGGGTCGGTCAGGGCGGGCAGAAGCCCGTCGATCGTCGCCGCGAGTTCCGGTCGGTGTTCCTTTGCCCGGCGTGCGGCTTCCTCGAGATGCCCTAATCCGAGCGGCAGGTAGGACCGGTAGACCGGGAAGCAGGCGAGCAGCTCCGCGAGCGAGTCCCCGACCTGAGACATGGGCGACGACTCATCCGACACGATCTGTGCCACCGAGCTGCCGAGATCGCGTTCGAGCCTCAACACCTCGGAACGGAGAATGCCGTCGGCGATGCCCCGCTTGGTGTCGTGAATCAGTTGCGGCCACGACACCGGATCCGCGGACTCTCGCAACCGCGAGTCGAGGGAATCGAGGGGCGCCCGCCCGGTCGGATCGACGAGAACACGGTCGATGTCGGCGAGGGCGTCGTACCCGGTGGTTCCGGCCGCCGCCCAAGAGGCGGGAAGCTGTTCGTCGCCCTCGAGAATCTTCTCCACGAGCACGTAGCTGCCGCGGGTCGCGGCGGCGAGCGAGTCAAGGTATCCCGCCGGGTCGGCGAGTCCGTCGGGATGATCGACGCGCAGCCCGTCCGCTATGCCGTCGGTGATCCAGCGGATGATTTCGATGTGCGATTCGTCAAACACCCATGGCGTTTCAACGCGGATGCCGGCGAGGGTATTGACCGCAAAGAACCTGCGGTAATTGAGCTCGGCATCCGCGCGGCGCCAGTCGATCAGCTCGTAGTGCTGGCGGGAATGCACCTCTCGTGCTGAAAGTCCGTCTTCGGCAGTGCCGGGGGCGATGGGGTAGCGGTTGTCGAAGTAGTGCAGTTCGTCGCCGACGATCCGGAGGTGCTCGAGCGCTTCGTCGCCGTCGGCGAGAACGGGGATGCGCACCCTGTTTCCACCGAACTCCCAGTCCACGTCGAAGGCGTCGGCGTAGCGGGATGCCCGCCCGTTCGTCAGCAGATCCCACCACCAGGCGTTTTCCCGCGGTGTGGCTACCCCGACGTGGTTCGGAACGATGTCGACCAGCACCCCGAGACCGAGGGCATGCGCGGCCGCTGCGGCGGCGTCCAATCCGGCAGGGCCGCCCCTGGCGGGATCCACGATGGAGTGGTCGACGACGTCGTAGCCGTGATCGGAGCCTGGCTCCGCCTTAAGCAGCGGAGAGAGGTATAGCCAATCCGCTCCGAGGTCGTGAACATAGTCGGCAATTCTCGCCGCGGCAGTCAGGTCGAACGACTCCCGAATCTGCAGTCGGTAGGTCGAGATGGGTACACGCATCAAGCGACCTCGGGGCGTCGGGCGGGCAAGGATTGGGTGGCGGCTTGGGCAGTAAGCGATGCGGCGACCGAGTGATCGACCTCGATCTCGGCAGCGGTCCAGGCTCGAAGCACGACGAGGGACTTTGCCATGACCGGTATTCGGTCGCCGGCCTTGCGCGGCGCCGAGTCGGCGAGTTCCCCTGAGGTATCGATCACGATTTCCCAGGAACCGGAGAACT
>JAUZFY010000082.1 GCA_030840185.1 Microbacteriaceae bacterium
CCGGTGAAGCACGACGCTGATCTCGTCGCCGTTTCCGCCGAGCGCCTCGTCGACGGAGTTGTCGATGATCTCCCAGAGGCAGTGCATGAGCCCGCGCGAGTCGGTCGAGCCGATGTACATCCCCGGGCGTTTCCGTACCGCTTCGAGTCCCTCGAGCACCGACAGGTGCCGTGCGGAGTAATCGGAACTCGCCACGTAGATCTCCTTCACGGCGCGCGGCCGCCGTAGACAAGTGGGTGGCGGCCGGGCCCGGTTCAACACTAATGACCGCAGAGGACACCGCCGGCATCCGACACCCCTGGGCGGGTATTGGTACGCGTTCAGCGAAATAGCGGGCAATTGTTGCCCCGATGTAACACGACCGTGTTTGGATAGGTATCAGAAAGTATTAGTTATGGAACTGGAGGAGCAACTCATGACCCAGATTGCACCCGAATCAACTGCGCTAGACGAACTCGACTCCAGCCACCAGCTCACCGCATCCGACCGTTGTGACAGCTGTGGAGCTCAGGCGTACATCCGTGTCGCCATCGGCTCGAGCGAGCTCCTCTTCTGCGCTCACCACGGCAAGAAGTACCAGGAGAAACTGGCAACGGTTGCGAGCGATTGGCACGACGAGTCGGATCGACTCCTCCAAGACAACCGCGCGTAGCTCCTCGGCTCCGTGAGAAACGCCTCGGCTGGTGCCGGGGCGTTTTCGCGTTAAGCGCCTGGTTGCCGGTTCACTCGCCGGGGTGAATGTGTCGCCGCGGGATCCGCGGGCTCAGTCTCGTCACGATCTCCTCGCCGATGGTTCCGAGCCTGTCGCCCCACTCCTGAAGGGTCGGCTCCCCGAGCGATCCGCTGCCGAACAGCACGGCGGTGTCGCCCGGGCTCACCGTCGTCGTGCCAATGGCAACCCGGAGGGTGTCGATTTCCACGTCGACAATCGGGTGTCGCGTTCCGTTGATCGCCACCTCCATCAGGCCAGCCGCCGAGCCGAGGATGCCGTCGCCGAACCCGATCGCCACCCGGGCGACACCGTCCTGAACGGCGTAGACCGAGGCCGTGAGGGTCAGCACCGGTTCAAGGCGCAGCGACTCGGGAGTGATTCCGCCTCCGGGCGAAATCCCATAGCCAAAAGCGCCAACGCGCACGACATCGAAGCGAGCGTCCGCCCGGGCAAAAGACGCGGCGCTCGCGGCGAGGTGACGCACGCCGAAGCCCGCCCCTAGTCGCTGGGCGACCGCGATCGCCTCATGGAATCGTTCGATGGCCACCGTGTCCTCCGCGTCGGATGCCTCCGAAATGTGCGTCCACACTCCAACCAGGTCGACCCGGTCGGCGAGTTCGAGCGCGCGACTGACGAGGGCCGGCCAGTCGGCGGGATCCGCTCCATTGCGGTGAAGCCCGGTGTCGATCTTCAGATGCACCCGTGCGATTCCCGACGCGCCCGATGCGGCGATCGCCTCGAGTTGCTCGATAGTGGATACGCCGAGATCGATGCCAGCCTCGATCGGCGGCGCGAAGTCGTCGTCCGGGCCGAGCAACCAGGCGAAAATGGCGACGTCTGCATGGATTCCTTCGGCTCGCAGTTCGAGGGCCGTGGCGAGGTCGAGGGCTCCGATCCAGCCGACGCCGGCTGATACTGCGGTTTGGGCGATCGGAAGTAACCCGTGCCCGTACGCGTCAGCCTTAACAACGGCCATGAGGTTCGCCGGGGCGACCCTGGTGCGGATCCGGTCGATGTTTCGCCGGTACGCCCGCAGATCGACCGTTGCCACCGGGCCGGTTGGGAGCTCCAGACCGGTCACGAGAACTCCCGCGGAAGATGTGAGCCGAACACGGTCGCGACCTCGGACGCCGAGGTTCCAAGCGACGCGGCCCACGACAGCACGCTAGGTTCGCCTCGGCTCGGGTCGCCGAATACGACGGCTTCATCGCCAATGCTCGCCGTGTCGGAGCCGAGATCGACGACGAGAACGTTCATGGCAACCCGTCCCGCGACCCTTCGCTGGATCCCGCCGACCTGCAGTGAGGCGACGTTGCTAGCCGAACGGTCGAGGCCGTCGGCGTAACCGATCCCGACCAGGGCGAGATTGGTGCGCGAGATCGCCCGGAAGGTGTGTCCATAGGAGACGCCCTCTCCCGCCTCGATGGTCTTGACTCCGACGACGAGCGCACTCACTCGCATCGCCGGTCGAAGGTCAGGCTCGTCGGTTAGCCCGTACAGCTCGGGACCGGCCACGCCCGATTCGACGGCCGATCCTGCGGCGCGAGATCCGGGGGTCACGATCACCTCCGCCGTCGGCAGACCGTCAAGAGCCAGCGCGTCCTCGACCCGGCTCACCGAGAATCGGTTGACGCCGCCGGCGATCGCCGCCTTTGCCGTCGCGGCTGCGCCGTGTCCGTACCCGTCGGCGGCGAGGTCGGCAACGACGAGCCCTGAGCCGCGGCGGACAACCAGAATCCGGGCGTTTGCCGTGATGGCGGCGCCGTCGATGCGTGCACTCCGCACAGGAACGGCGGGTATCCGGGCGTCGGTCAGTGTCATCACCTCGTGCGGTTCGAAGGTCGCGAAGAGCCTAGATCCTCGAGAATACGTGCTTTGCGTTGGCCAGGATCACTTCGCGGGCCAGTGTGGCGTATCGATCAACGGTCGCGTTCACATCCGACGGGCGGTAGTCGAAGCCGCGGCGGGTCGCAATGAACCCGATCAGGGCATCCGTGAGCAGCGGGTTGAGCGGCAAAGCCGGTCCGCCGAGCTGGGTTCCGATCGCTCCCGCGTCAAGGACGCCCTCGACCGACCCGGCGCTGTTCCCACTTCCCACCTCGAGGATGCCAAGCGGCTTCGACTCGGGGTCGAGAATCCAGCGCGACGCGTTGTCTTCGAAGCCGACGATCCGGCCGAACGGCGTATCGACGGAAATGTAGCCGACCGCCCTCTCCGTCACTCGTTCTGCCCGGAAGGGCAGAATGCCGAGCCCGTCGAGGGTGCTGCCGTCGGGAAGCGCGATGGAGTGCCCGAGCAATTCGGCGCCTGATCCGTAGGCGAACAGTGGCACGTCGATCGATCGGTAGGCGCGAAGGTGATCGCCGATCGAGAACAGATCGTCGTAGACGTTACGCATGGCCGAGAGCGGGCCGTTTCCCACGAGCACAAGATCAACGTCCGTCGGAAGGGAATCGCCGATCCGGTGCTCGACCACCGTCACCTCGACCCCGGCGTGCTCGAGCCGGCTCTTGAGAGCGAGAACATTGCCGCGGTCCCCCGCCACGCCAAGCTCCTCCGGGTAGAGCTGGAGGAGGGTGACGGAAACGCTGTCGGGGCTCATCGCTGATTCTCCAGTTCGAGAAAGCCGATTTGCTTGCGTGCAAGCATCATGATCTCGTAGTTGACGATCCAGGTCTTCATGCCGGAAGCGGGCCTCGGCATCGCTCGCATCAGGTCGATCGCCGTCTTGAGGTCCGGCTCAACCGTGCCGATCCGCACGCCGTTGAGCTCGAGGCACAGCGCAATCTGCCACGCCTTCGCTCCGGTGATCACGTCGACATGGTCGAGGGCGGAGAAATCGATGTCGTAGATCCACGAGATATCCGGCGTTCCTTCGTCGATGGCGAAGAGCACCTGCTCGGGCGGCTCCGGAAGCGCGTCGAGGTTCAGCTGCAGACTCGCGGCGTTCTTGAACATGACGAACTCGACCATTTCGTTCCCGAAGGCGAGCAGTTCGCCGCGGCCGTAGGCCGGCTTCATCGCGGCGAAGGCTGCGGCGGCGGAACCCGCCGAGAAGTCGTCCCCGAGGATGATGGCCGCCGTCGCGAGTGCGGCTGCGGCGTCGATCGCGTAATGCAGTCCCTTGGCCGGAAGCACGACATCCACCGGTTCTCCACGCACCGCGATGGTCGCCCCAGCCCGGTCAGTATCGGTGAGTTCGGCGAGGGCAACGTGCTGCCCCGCTTCGATCCCCGCGTCGCGGTAGTCCGTGGCGTTGAACAGTCCGTGCGGTGATCCGGCGATGACCGCGTCGGACGCACCGAAGTAGCTGATGTCCGGACCGCTGGTCGCGTCGCCGTCGGCGAACCGTCGAGCGATCTTCGAGAGGTACGGATCTTCGCGATTGGTCACGATGTGCTTGGACGCCTGCTGCGCCGTGTCGAGCATCATGTCGGCCACCCGCTCGGTTTCATAGAACCGGTAGAGCTGGTCCACCTGAGTGTTGAGGATCAGCACGGTGGAGGGCGGAACGGTGCGCGCGAACTCGAGCGCGAACGCCTCATCGACCTCGAGCACGCCGATGTCGGCATCTAGCCGCCCGAACACGGTGGACTCGGCGAGGATCGACGACGCGATGCCCTGCGGAAGATTGGCCCCCGACGGGTTGGTGAACACCCGCAGTCCGTGTCCACGAAGCACTTCGGTCAGCATGTGGGTGGTCGTGGACTTGCCGTTCGACCCGAGCACGTAGACGATCCCGTAGCGGAATTGCCCCGTGACGTCGCGCAGAAAATTCGGCGCGAGGCTCGTCGTGACATAGCCGGGGAAGGCCGAGCCGCCGCCGCGGATTTTCGCGGCGGCCCGGACGACTTTCCCGGCTAGGACTGGAACGAAATACTGGAACCCGTTCGATTTACTCAAGGTAGTCGCGCAGGGACTGGGACCGGGACGGGTGGCGCAGCTTGGCCATCGTCTTGGACTCAATCTGGCGGATACGCTCCCGGGTGACCCCGAAGGTGTCACCGATCTGGTCGAGAGTCTTCGGCATCCCGTCACCAAGGCCGAAGCGCATGCGGATCACGCCGGCCTCGCGCTCCGACAGCGAGTCGAGCAGCGACTCCAGTTGCTTCTGGAGCATCGTGAAGCCAACGGCATCGGCAGGGACAACCGCCTCGGTGTCCTCGATGAGGTCACCGAACTCGCTGTCTCCGTCTTCGCCGAGCGGGGTGTGAAGTGAGATCGGCTCGCGACCGTACTTCTGCACCTCGATGACCTTCTCCGGGGTCATGTCAAGCTCGCGGCTCAGCTCCTCCGGGGTTGGCTCGCGGCCAAGATCCTGCAACATCTGGCGCTGAACGCGGGCAAGCTTGTTGATGACCTCGACCATGTGCACGGGGATGCGGATGGTGCGGGCCTGATCGGCCATCGCCCGGGTAATCGCCTGGCGAATCCACCATGTTGCATAGGTGGAGAACTTGAAGCCCTTCGTGTAGTCGAACTTCTCAACCGCACGAATGAGTCCGAGGTTTCCCTCCTGGATCAGGTCGAGGAACTGCATTCCGCGGCCGGTGTAACGCTTGGCGAGGGACACAACGAGCCGGAGGTTCGCGCCGAGAAGGTGGCTCTTCGCGCGCTGACCGTCCTTCGCCACCCAGGACAACTCTCGACCTAGCTGCGACTTGAGCTCGGCAGGCGACATCACCGACAGTTTGTCCTCGGCGAAGAGTCCAGCCTCGATGCGCATCGCGAGCTCGACCTCTTCGGCCGCATTGAGCAACGCGACCTTTCCGATCTGCTTGAGGTAATCCTTGACCGGGTCGGCCGTCGCTCCCGTGATGGCGGAGGAATAGACGGGGACCTCGTCCTCATCATCGACAAGAGACAGCACGAGGGCACCGGAGGGCAGAATCTCCGCCTCCTTGTCCTCTTTGTCTTCCTTGTCGTCGTCCTCGGCGGTCTCGACCTTTTCTTCGTCGTCCTTCACGTCCTCGACAACGACGATCTCCGCATCGACCTCGTCATCGTCGGCGACGACAACGTCCTCGGCGTCCTCGTCGGACTCCGCAGCCTTCGACGCCTTGGTGGCGCGCTTGACCGGCGCCTTCTTTGCGGTGCCGGCCTTCGCGGTCTCGGACTTGGCCGTGGCCTTGGCCGGCGCCTTCTTGGCTGGCGCCTTGGCCACTACGGAGTCAACGCTGACCTCGTCGACCGACTCGGGCTCTGCAAGAGCGGTGGTTTTGGTTCGGGTGGCCATTCGGACACCTTTCACTAGATTTTCTTCAGGCGCACACGCCCATCACGGGTAGAACAACCCCCCGGGCCGTGTCGCCCTCAAATTCGAGACCGCGGCTTTTTGGGGCAGCACTAAGACCCATGTCAAGTCCGACGCGGTCGCGCCACAAGGGAACGAACGACTAACGAACCCGAAAGGGTCTTACGTCAATTATTGCACGGATTACCAATGACCCTTGCCAAGTCGCGCAAAAGGTTATATGCGGCGATGCCGCCAATACCTGACTAACGCAACCCAGAGGGGGGCGACCTGTATTCCTTCGACCTCGTGCAGTCGACGACGGGTGCTGCGACGGGCCGCCAACAAGAAGCAGACACCGGTGCCGATCACGGCGTACTGCACGAGCAGGGCAACCCGAAAGGAGTCCCACGAGAAGATATCGCTCGCGGCACCGCCGGCGACCCGCGCGCTGTTCTCCAGGTCGAGGATCACTCCGATGAGGTACATCATGACAAAGCTCGCGAGGAACCCTCCGACGTTGACCACCCCGTTCGCCGAGCCGAGGCTGCGCAGCGAGTTGAACGTGCGGGCGAAGTCGAAACCGATCAGCGACCCCGGACCGCCGATGCCGAGCACAAGGACGAGCGCGACCACCAGCCAAAACGGCGGCTTGTCCGGCCAGAGGAGCACCGTCGTCCAGGCGACGCCGATCAGGGCGACGATTCCGAGCACAAGGTTGGAGCGGCGAAGCGGGAAGCGCGCGGTGAGGATTCCAAGGATCGGTCCGCTGACGACGCCCGCGGCAACGATGAGGGTGAGCATGCCGGACGCCAGGGCGGGGCTGTAACCGAGTCCGTCGGTCAGCAGAGGAAATCCCCAGAGCAGCGAGAACACGGTTCCGGAGGACTGGGTGGTGAAATGGGACCAGAAGCCGAGTTGGGTCCCCGGCCGCGCGAGCGCCTCGCGGAGTCGCCGGAGCGCAGTCGGAAGGGTCTCGGCGCGGCCGGGCACCAGTTCAGAAGCCTCGCCCGGCCCGGTCGACACGTTCGGGTGCCCGTTGGAGAGCAGCACGATGACGAGCACCGCCACGAGGGCGGAAAGCGCCGCCGCAGAGAGGAACGCCGGCGTCCACCCGAATTGGTGCAGAACGATAGAAAGCGGTATCGCCGACAAGACCTGACCAAGCTGACCGATGTTCCCGGTCCACTGCAACACCTGCGGCAGGAGCCGTCCGTTGAACCAGGACGCAAGCAGCCGGATGACTGAGATGAAGGTCAGCGCGTCGCCGGCGCCGACGAGGATTCTGCCGACTATCGCGACACCGATGGTTGGTGCAACCGCGAGGGTGGTCTGCCCGACCAGCATGAGAATGGCGCCGGAGGCGATAAGCACCTTCGGTCCGACGCGATCGAGCAACACCCCGACCGGAATTTGCAGCGCCGCGTAGACGATGAGCTGCACCACGGCGAGGCTCGACAGCGCAGAAGCCGACACGTCGAATCGGTTGGTCGCCGCTACTCCGGAGACTCCAAGCGAGGTGCGTTGTAGGACCGCCACGACGTAGGCGACGACTGCGACGCCCCAGATGAGCCAGGAGCGCCGAGAGTTCACACCATCACCTTAGCCGCGGGGCGCGAACCATTCCGTTCTGCTAGCGGCGGAAGGGCGGGTCGTCCTCACTGTTGCGGCGGGCGGCAAGAAAATTCTCCAGCTCCGTCGCGATCTCGTCGGCCGAGGGGAGCTCGCCATCCACGTCGGTGAGGGCCGAACGAAGCGGGTTTCCCTCCATATACGCGTCGTGGCGCTCCTCGAGGGCCCCGACCAGTTTGGCCAGTTCGGGATTGCTTTCGACCTGAAGGTCGATCTTCGAAATGAAGTCGCGGCCCTCTTCACGGATGCTATCGGTGGGGAAAACCAGTCCGGTGGCTGCGCTGACGAGCTCGAGCGCCTTGACTGCCGCATCCGGGTATTCGGTATCGGCGAGGTAGTGCGGGATCAGCAGAACGAAACCGACCGTCGGGTGTTCGAGCTGCTGAAGGCGGTATTCCACAAGATGGAGCGCGTTCGCCGGAACCTGGGTGTGTGGCTTCCAAATGGACATAGCGTCGATCAGTTCGGTGCGGTTGCCGCTCACCGTCACGCCGATCGACCGCGTGTGCGGAACCGGCATGGGGATGGCGTGCACCCAGGTCGTGCTCT
>JAUZFY010000092.1 GCA_030840185.1 Microbacteriaceae bacterium
GTAAACGTCAGGTCGTTTGAGCGGACGTCGACAGGCGGTGCGAAGACCACCGTTAGCGTCACGGATGCCGCGACCGAGATTGCCAACCTCACGAAACAGGATCCGGCCGCGGTATACCTCGACCTCACCAAGAATCCGAAGTCGAACTACGTGCTCCTGGCGTCCACGGTCACGACGGCGACCATGAAAGCGATAACGAACCTGGGGATCCCCGGGATCTACCACGTGCTCCATCCCGCGCGCGCCTACCCGAACGGCGCCGTCGCCGGCAATCTCGTCGGGTACATGAACACCGACGGGCCCGGCGGTGGTCTCGAGTACTCGCAGAACAAATGTCTCGCGAGCACCAACGGCTCGACAAAGTATGAGCAGGGCGCCGACGGGGTCCAGATCCCGGGAAGCACGGTCAGCAGCACGCCGGCCAAGCCGGGCGGCACGCTCAAGCTCACCACCGACAGCGACCTGCAGTGGTTCGCCCTGCAAGCGATTGCCCAGCAGGCCACGGCGGTCGGGGCGCAATCGGCCACCGCGGTGGTGCTGCGCGTGAAGGACTTCCACCTCATGGCCGTCGCCGACTGGCCGTCCGTCGACCCCAACAACGTAAGCGCCACCCCGGCCCAGAACCGGGGGGCGCTATCCTTCACGGACCAGTACGAACCGGGGTCGGTGTTCAAGGCAATGTCGGCGTCGATGCTGATCGACACGGGGATCGGCTCGCCAACGATGCAAGCAACGGTACCGTCGACCTGGCGCACCCCGGAGGGTGGAACCGTTCACGATGCGGCACCGCATCCCGTGCAGCACCTCACCCTGACCGGCGTGTTGCAGAACTCATCAAACGTCGGAATTTCGATGCTCGGCTCTCAGGTTCCCAAGCCGGTTCGATACGACTACATGAAGAAGTTCGGGCTCACCGTGCCGACGGCGGTCAGCTTCCTCGGTGAGGCAAGCGGGAGTCTCGCCACGTGGCAGAAGTGGGACAACCAGACGAAGTACAACGTGCTGTACGGTCAGGGCGTCTCAGCAACCGCGCTTCAGGTGGCTCAGATCTTCGGCATCCTCGCCAATGGGGGAGTAAAACTGCCCTTGACACTCGTCCAAAGTTGCACCAAGCCAGATGGGACAGTCACCGGTCTCCCGTCGGCGACCGGCACGAGAGTCGTCAAGGACAGCACGGCGAAGACCGTCGTGAACATGCTCGAGAGCGTGGTGCAAGGCGGCGAACTGTCGAGCACCGTGAAGATCCCTGGCTACCGTGTGGCCGGCAAAAGTGGCACGGCCGAGGTCGCCGGACCCAACGGTTACGGGTCGGACCGGGTAGTATCGTTTGCCGGCATCGCCCCGGCCGACGACCCGCAGTATGTGGTCGTTGTGACGTACACGAAGCCAGCTACCATGAAGAGTTCGGCCGCCGCGGCGCCGACCTTCAAGAAGATAATGTCGCAAGTGCTTGCGAAATACGGGGTGCCCCCGTCGACGACCCCCCTAAACGACTACCCAGCAACGACCTGGTGAGAAAGAAGGCGCTGTGACTGCTCGGATCCCCCCGGTCTTGCGACCGGAGCATCCGCTGGCCAGACCGCTCGCCGGACTCGTCGCGGAGTTCGGGCTGGAATCGCTCGGGTCGCTCGATGATGTGGAAATCACCGGAGTCACCCTCCGCAGCACCGAGGTGGAGTCCGGCGACCTGTACGTCGGGATTCGCGGCGGGACCAGCCACGGGGCTCAATTCGCGGCGCAGGCGGCGGAAAGCGGCGCGGTCGCCGTACTCACCGACCGGGCGGGCGCAGAACTCGCCGCGGACAGCGGCTTGCCCATCGTGATCGTCGAGTCGCCGCGTGCAGCGCTCGGCGACGTGTCGGCCTGGGTGTATCGCACCGCCGAACACCCGCCTCTCCTGCTCGGAGTGACCGGCACAAACGGCAAGACCTCCACCTCGTACATCGTCGAGGCCATCCTGAAGCAGCTCGGGCTGGTGACCGGTCTTTCCTCAACGGCTGAGCGTCACATCGGCGACCTCACCGTCGTCAGCCGCCTGACCACTCCCGAGGCGAGCGAAATGCACGCCCTTCTCGCCCGGATGCGGGAGAGCGAGGTTCGCGCCGTGGCGGTGGAGGTGAGCGCCCAGGCGCTCAGCCGTAACCGCGTCGACGGCCTGATGTTCGATGTCGTGGCCTTCACAAACCTGAGCCACGACCATCTCGACGATTACGCCGACATGGATGAGTACTTCGAGGCCAAACTGGCCTTCTTCGACCCCGAACGCGGCAAGCGGGGTGTTGTGTCCCTCGACACCTCTTGGGGGCTCAAGGTCGTAGAGCGGTCACGAATCCCCGTCACGACGATCTCCGCGACGCCGGGCGTCGTGGGGGAGTGGAATGTGGAAATACTCGACGAGCGGGCAGAGTACGTCGAATTCCGGCTCACCGGACCGGAGTCACGCTCCCTCGTCACTCGCGTGCCCCTCATCGGCTGGCACATGGCGGCCAACGCCGCACTGGCTATCGTGATGCTTGTCGAGGCCGGGTTCGAACTCGAGGCAATCGGCCACGCGATCCAGGACGGAATCGACGCGTACCTTCCCGGCCGCACCGAGCGTGTATCGGGCGACCGCGGCCCGTCGGTCTACGTCGACTTCGGACACAGTCCCGACGCGTTCCTCAACACACTCGGCGCGGTGCGCAAGTTCACCACCGGCAAGGTCATCATGGTGTTCGGCGCCGACGGCGACCGGGACGCCACCAAGCGACACGAGATGGGTCGCGTCGCCTCCGAGGGATCGGACATCCTCGTCATCACCGATCACCACCCGAGATTCGAAAACCCCGAATCCATCCGCAAGACCCTCATCGAGGGCGCGAACCGTGCCGAGCACCAGGCCGAGCTCTTCGAGGTGAGCCCCCCCGAGCAGGCGATCCGCTTCGCCGTCTCGCAGGCTAAAGAAGGCGACTCGATCCTCTGGGCCGGACCAGGCCACCAGGACTATCGCGACATCGAGGGTGTGCGCACGCCTTATTCCGCCCGCGCCGAAGCGCGCGAGGCTCTGCGTGAGGCTGGCTGGGCCTAAGTGATCACCCTTACGCTGGCCGAAATCGCGGCCGCAGTCGGTGGTGATCTCCGCCTCCCGCTCGGCGCTCACGACTTCGATGAGGTCTCGGGGTCGGTGCAAACCGACTCGCGACTCGTCGAAGACGGTTCGCTCTTCATTGCCATGCCCGGAGAGCTCACCGACGGGCATCTCTTCGCTTCGGCGGCGGTTGCTGCGGGGGCGGCGCTCCTCATCGTCGATCACCCGCTGGAACTTGCGGTCGCCCAAATCGTCGTCGCGGACACTCTTACGGCCCTTGCCGATCTCGCCAGATCGGTGGTCGCGACGGTTCGCGCTCAGGGCCGGCTGCGGGTTATCGGCATCACCGGCTCGAACGGCAAGACGACGACCAAGAACCTGCTGAGGGCCGTGCTGTCCACGACCGGTCCTACTGTCGCCCCGCGTGGGTCGTTCAACAACCAGGTCGGTGCGCCGCTGTCGATGCTCTCTATCGAGAACGACACTCGCTTCCTCGTGGTCGAAATGGGAGCGAGCGGAGTCGGCGACATTGCGAGGACGGTGGGAATCGCCGTTCCGGACATATCGGTAGTTCTCAAGGTCGGACTCGCCCACGCCGGAGAATTCGGCGGGATCGACAGAACCCAGCGTGCCAAGGCAGAGATCGTGACCCAACTGCCGGAGACTGCCGTCGCGGTGCTCAACATCGACGACGAGCGTGTCGCGGCGATGGCCGACCTCACGCTCGCGCGTCCGGTCTGGTTCGGGCTCGGCGCCGGAGCCGACGTGCGCGCGGAAGATCTTCGGGCAACCGCAACCGGCACGGCGTTCACGCTTGTCGTGGGGGAGACCCGTCGACCGGTTGCACTGCGCATCCTCGGGGAACACCACGTGATGAACGCTCTCGCGACCATTGCCGTCGCCATCGAGCTCGGCGTGGATCCAGACGTGGCGGTGAACGCCCTCGAGACGGTTCAGCGGGCAGAACGCTGGCGGATGGAAGTCCTGCAGCGCGCCGACGGGGTGGTCGTGATCAACGATGCCTACAACGCGAGTCCGGATTCGATGGCGGCGGCGCTAAAGACACTGGCCCAGATCGTCGAACCCGGGCAGCGCTCGATCGCGGTCCTCGGCGAGATGACGGCGCTCGGCGAATTATCCGACGAGGAGCACGACCGAATCGGGCGGCTCATCGTGCGCCTGAACATCCACAAGCTCGTCGTCGTCGGGCATGGCGCCCGACACATTCACAACGCGGCCGGGCTCGAGGGGTCGTGGGACGGGGAGTCTGTGCTCGTCGAAACGAGCGACGAGGCCTACGATCGAGTCCGTGACGATTTGCGAGCGGGCGATGTCGTGCTTGTGAAGTCGTCCAAGTCGGCCAATCTGCGCTTCCTCGGAGACCGACTTGGCGAGGTCGGCTAAGTGATTGCCCTCCTCACAGCCGGTGGCGTCTCCATGGTCTTCACCCTGCTGCTCACGCCGCTATTCGCGAGGGCGTTCCGCCGACTGAAGCTTGGACAGTTCATCCGGGCCGACACTCCAACCACTCACGTGGTCAAGCGCGGCACCCCATCGATGGGTGGCATGGTGTTCATCTCGGCCTCCGTCCTCGGCTACTTCGTCGGTCACCTCGTTGGCGGCGACTCCGTGTCCGGAGTCGGGATTCTCACCCTCGCGATGATGGCCGGACTCGGCTGCATCGGCTTCATCGACGACTTCCTCAAGGTCAAGAGACAAAACAGCCTCGGTCTTGCGAGCTGGTACAAGATCCTCGGCACCGTGATCGTCGCGATCGCCTTCGGAGTAATCGCGCTGACCTATCGAGACGCGAACCACCGCGCGCCGGCGTCCACCGCCATCTCCTTCGTTCGCGACCTCAACCTCAACTTCGTCGCCATCTTCGGAGCGACCATTGGCGTGATCGTCTTCATCGCCTGGGTGGTACTCATCACGACCGCAACGACCAACGCCGTCAACCTCGCCGACGGACTCGACGGACTTGCCGCCGGCTCGTCGATCCTCGCCATCGGGTCCTACATCTTCATCGGTTTCTGGCAGTCGAACCAGTCGTGTTTCTCCCCGAGCATCGGCGAAAACATCTTCAAGTGCTACACGGTGTCGCGCCCGCTCGACATCGCGGTCGTCGCAGCCGCCATCGTGGGTTCGCTCATCGGGTTCCTCTGGTGGAACACCGCTCCGGCCCAAATCACGATGGGTGACACCGGATCGTTCGGTCTCGGCGGTGCTCTCGCCGCCCTCGCAATCCTCTCCCGCACCGAGCTTCTGCTCGTGTTCATCGGCGGACTCTTCCTGGTCATCACCGGTCAGGTGATCGTGCAGCGCATCTACTTCAAGGCGACGCGGGGCAAGCGAATCTGGCGGGCAAGTCCACTGCACCATCATTTTGAGATGAAGGGCTGGGCCGAGGTCACAATCGTCGTGCGGTTCTGGATCATTTCCGGGCTGTTCGTGGCCGCCGGAGTCGGCGCGTTCTATCTCGAGTGGCTCTCTCGGCCGGTGCCATGAGGTCGGCGAACGACGTAGCGGCCCTCACCGGCTGGAACGCAGACTGGGCCGGCCTCCGCGTTGCCGTGCTCGGCCTCGGAGTCACCGGATTTTCGGTGGCCGACACCCTCGCCGAGCTTCGAGCCGTTCCGCTTGTCCTGGCCAATCGGGCCGACCCGGAACGCGCCGATCTGCTCGATGTGCTCGGAGTACAGGTAGTAGTCGCCGCGCCGGAACAGGACACGCTCGAAGAGGCGCTCGCCACCTTTGCGCCGGAGCTCGTCGTTGTCTCTCCCGGATTCCCGCCGAGCCATCCCCTCGTCGCCTGGGCGATCGAGCATGGAGTGCCGACGTGGGGCGACGTCGAGCTCGCCTGGCGAGTGCGTGACCGCTCCGGGGTCGTTGCGGAATGGATCGCCGTGACCGGAACCAACGGAAAGACGACGACAGTGCAGCTCACCACGGCGATGCTCGCCGCGGGAGGCAAGCGGGTCGTCGCGTGCGGAAACGTCGGGGTACCCGTGCTCGACGCGGTGCGAGATCCCACCGGATTCGATGCGCTAGTCGTCGAGCTGTCGAGCTTCCAGCTGCACTACCTCGACAGCATGTCACCCTGGTCGAGCGTGTGCCTCAACCTGGCCGAAGACCACCTGGACTGGCACGGGTCACTCCGCGCCTACGCCGAGGCAAAGGGCAAGGTGTATGAGAGAACCGCTGTGGCCTGTGTCTACAACCTCGAGGACGACGCAACGCGGGAAATGGTGGAGGCGGCGGAGGTTCAGGAGGGCTGCCGCGCCATCGGATTCGGCCGCGGGCTGCCCGGTCCGAGCGACATCGGCCTCGTGGATGGCCTCGTCGTTGATCGCGCCTTTCTCGCCGATCGCTGGCGGGCGGCCATCGAGTTGACCAGCGTTGCTGAACTGCGCACGGTGGGTCTCGGCTCGCCGCACATGATTTCGAACGTGCTCGCGGCATCCGCTCTCGCCCGCTCGTTCGGGATCGCGCCGGATGCCATCCGCTCGGCACTTCGCGCCTTTGAAATGGCGCACCACCGAACCGAGACAATTCTCGAGCGGGGCGGGGTGCGCTGGGTCAACGATTCGAAGGCCACCAACCCACACGCTGCGCAAGCCGCGTTGGAGTCGTTCGACTCTGTCGTCTGGGTCGTCGGTGGCCTGCTGAAGGGCGTCGATGTCGACGACCTCGTGCGAGCAAACGCGGCGAGGCTCCGCGGCGCGGTGGTGATTGGGGTCGACCGTCAACCGGTGGTCGAAGCGTTCGCGCGACACGCGCCGCTGGTCCCGGTGTTCGAGGTCGACACGACTGACACTAAAGAGGTAATGACGACGGTCGTGAGACTCTCGGCGGCGGTTGCGCAGAGCGGTGACACTGTGTTGCTCGCCCCGGCGGCCGCCTCGATGGACCAGTTCACAGATTATGCGGACCGAGGCACTCGTTTCGCCGACGCGGTGCACGACATGATGGAAGGCGGCACGGATGACCACGAGCCTTCCGCGCCCACGGGTTAAGGGCAGTCCGGCACAACCGAGCGGCAGGGAGCACGCCACTCCGTCGACCGCCGGGTCGCCGACGGACCCGTCGCACGCCCGGCAGAGCGCCGCGGCGATCGTCGCCGTCAAGCGAATCTTTGCGGCCGAGACGGGAAACTACTTT
>JAUZFY010000098.1 GCA_030840185.1 Microbacteriaceae bacterium
CTCACACGAATTTCTGAGCAATAGCGGCACTTCTCGCAAGAAATACTTGCGCAACTTTGTGGCGGGCCTAGGGTTGGCTTGGTGAACGGAAACCAACGCAGACCCACCCTTCGCGATGTGGCCGCGCGAGTCGGAACGACGATCCCGACGGTGTCGAAGGTCTTGAGCGGCCGCAGCGATGTGTCAGACGACACTCGCTCCGCGGTCTTGGCAGTGATCGCCGAGCTGGGCTATCGGCTCCCCGCCGGTCGGGCCGCGACAACCCGCGGGTCCCGGATGCCCTCCGCCGATCTCGTCATCAGCGGCATCGAGGGGACCTGGGCCAATCGGGCGCTGATCGGCGTCGAACGGGCCGCGGTTGACGCTCAAATCGATCTCATCGTCAGCGTCGCACGGGGTCCGGATGACAGCTGGCTCACTAGATTGCTTTCCCGACCGTCGCACGGCGCGGTTCTTGCTCTCGTCAATGCGTCCAATGACCAGCTCGCCGCCCTCTCGGCCGCCGCAATACCGGTCGTGCTGCTGGACCCAGTCACGCAGCCACCCGATTTTGTCCCCAGCGTCGGGGCTGCGAACTGGGACGCTGGCCGAGCCGTCGCCGAGCACCTCATCGGCCTCGGTCATCACGAGTTGGCCATCGTCGCCGGACGTCGAGACCAGCTATACAGTCAGGCCCGAATCGACGGTTTCCGGTCCGCCGCCGAGTCGGCCGGCGCCACGCTGCCGCCGGAGCGCATCATCCACGCGAATTGGAGCCGCGCCGCCGCCCGCGACGCCGGGATCGCGCTACTCACGTCCGCCCATCCGCCCAGTGCCATTTTCGCCTGTTCAGACACGATGGCACTGGGGATCTACGAGGCCGCGCGAGAGATCGGCACGACCATCCCCGGCGCGCTCAGCGTCGTGGGATTCGATGACCTTCCCGAAGGCGAGTGGATGACTCCGCAACTGACGACGGTCCGCCAGCCGATCGCGGACATGGGAGCTGCGGCGTTGCGCATGCTGCTTCGTATGCCGGGTCGAACCGGAATTGCCGAGCGGGAACAGCTCTCCACGACGCTCGTCATCCGCGAGTCGACGGGTTCGTGGGTCGAGTAGGCCGACCGTGGGTCGAGTAGGGCGCTCCGCGCCCGTATCGAGACCTCAGGCGTAGTGGTCTCGATACCGTCGCTGCGCTCGCTACTCGACCCGCGGGGATGGTGCGCTCCCTGCTCGACCCGCGGGGGTGCTGCGCTCGCTACTGGACCAGCTCAGCGCGCGTGTCCGAAGTACATCAGCTCCCAGATCGCCTTGTCTTCGTGCTGTTCGACGAGAACGTCGCGCTCGAATCGTTCGATGGTGCAGTCGCCGGCGAATCGCAGGTAGGCGCCGTCGAACCGGGCCACCTTGGCCACGAGACGCTTGAGCCCTGTTGTGGCGTCGATCATTCGCGCGCGGGTCAGGTCCTCGCGACGCGTGAACGTCACCACGTACCGTTCGTCGCCGTCCTCGTAGATGTACCGAGTGATCCCGCCCACCGGTTTACCTGTGTGACCGTCGATGAACTCATCCTCGGTCTCGAAGCGCACCTTCGACGCGTCGTCGGCAATGATCTTGCCGTCTTTCGCAAGCATCAGAATCGGGATCGCGGCATAGCCGTACTTCTCGTGCGCCGTGATGTAGGAGGCGATCACGGAGTACGGCCCGGCCTGCCCCCGGGCCCAATACCAATCGTGGATGAGCTTCATGAGGCCGGCGTTGCCCCAGTTGTGGTCGTGGTACCCCACCCCAGCAGAGGTGTGCGCCTCGCCGGCGATGCTATACGAGGCCTCGACGTTGCCTTGCGGAACCGAGGGCAACCAGGAGAACTCAAGAGAGCGATCGGCTCCGAACAACATGTAACCGGTCTCCGGCCGCCAGGGGGGAACGGTGCCCGTCAGGGTCACGCTGATCTCGATCTCCTCGACGGAGACGTTGATGCGGTACGTGTTCAGGTCTCCCGTGAAGCGGTTGTCGCCAATACGAACGTCGGCGTGGTCCTTCGCGGCCGACCAACTCTCGGGCGCGAAGTTCGCGATCTTTTCGAAGCTGCGCCCATCGGCGAGGTCGAGATTGAGGCGGATGAGCGGGGCAAGGGGAGTGCCCGGAGTCGAGATGTCTTTGTTCATGAAGACGATGACGAGCTTCGACCCATCGTCGAGGTGGGCGTCGAAATACCACCACTCGTAGGAGCCGCGGGCGTTGTCGGTACGGGCGCCGTCCTCCCAGACGGCGATGTGATCAGGCGAGATTTTGAGGCGCTGAAAGTCGCCCGGGGTGCTCGCGGTGAGGGCGAGGGGTGCGTGTGGCATGAGAATCCTTCCCTGATTTCTGACGCCTGTCAGATACCTGTGGTAGTAGGCTACTCGTTATCTGACACACGTCAAGTTTTGATTGGAGATCACCGTGAGCGGCGATGTATTGCCTAGGCGGGCGGGACGCCCGGCAGCGGACACGGCGGATCTGCCGACGGACGAGGAGATCACCGGCCGGGGCCTGGCGGCGTTCGCCGAGCTCGGATACGAAGGAACATCCGTGCGGGAGTTGTCTCGTCGGCTGGGGGTGAGTCACAACTTCGTCAACGACCGGTACGGGTCGAAGGAGAAATTCTGGAAGATGCTCATCGACACCGTTGGCTGGACTGTCGTCGAGCCGCTTAGGGACGTCCTGTCGATGCAGTACGACGACGAGCTGGAACGGTTCAAGGACGGGGTGCGCACATTTCTGCGGGCGGCGTCCGCAAACGCCGATCTCACTCGCATCATCACCGAGGAATCGGGCAGCGGCGGGCCTCGCCTTGAGTATGTCTACGAGCGTCACGTCGAGCCAATCGTGCAGATGATCAAGCCCGCCTACGACCGCCTCGTGGCCGAGGGGCGAGTTCGGGATGTTCCATTCGGGGTCATGATGTTCGCGGTCCTGGCGATGACCGGAGTCTCGAGTCGCCAGGGACTTCTCGCCCTTCTCGGCGCTGAGGCCGACGAGAATTCCTTCGGCGACTCGCTCAGCCAGATCGTGCTCGAGGGCATGGTCCTGCAGCGGCTTCCGTAGTCATACGGGCGCCGGTCGACCACCGGCCTCCAGGGGACAGGATGTGCTCGTCCCGGGCGCGATGACGAGCCGAAGTTGTCCCCTCGGAGGGAGCCCAGCCGAGGTGCCCCGAACCCCCGGTGAGCGAAGCGCACCCGCAGGCCGTCGACCCCGCCGAACGACGAAACGACCGCGTGAGTAAGGGTTCACCGG
>JAUZFY010000108.1 GCA_030840185.1 Microbacteriaceae bacterium
CCGGTCTTGTCGGCGAGCACCTGGATGTAGTGGGCAATCGGGTCCTCGCCGTCCCGCGGTCCGATGGTCTCGTGGAGTTGCCCAAGGCACAGCCGCTCGAATGTGTCGGCCTGCAGGATGATGGCCCGTTCGCCGAGGCCGGACATGAGTTTGGAGGCCCTGGCGAACAGCAGATCGCCGGTGAGGATGGCGACCGAGTTGCCCCAGACGCTCTGGGCGCTGGGAACGCCGCGACGCAGGTTCGCTTCATCCATCACGTCGTCGTGGTACAGGGATGCGAGGTGGGTGATCTCCAGCGCCTCGGCCGCCGCGACCACCTCTGCATTGGTGCCCGTTCCGAGCTGCGCGGTGAGAAGGGTGAGAGTGGGGCGCACTCGCTTTCCGCCAGCCTCCAGCAGGTAACGACTGGTGACGTCGGCGAGGTTGTCGGCGAAGGACATCTCGCGAAGGAGTCCGGCCTCCACCGCATCGAGTCCGTCTTCGATGGCCGTCGCAAATCGGCGCTCGCTCGCGGAGGAGAAGAACCTTTCACCGAGTCCAAGCGCAGAGTTCAGCGAATTGGCATGGCGAGTGAGGGGCACGCTGGGAGTCACTTGTGTTTACCTATTCGTCGGTAATCGTCTCGAGGCCCTAGGGCTTCGGAGCTGCCGTGCCGTCCGGACTGGCTTCCGCGAGCGTCGGATCGACCGGCTCCGGCGCCTTCGGGGCCGTGATGGTCGGCGCCGCGGAGGCCGTGGCCGGTCGCTTGCTTCGGGGTGCGCGGCGGCCGGAGATCCGTGCCGGCTTGTGGCCGCGGTGGAGCGCAACAACGCCTGTGGTGAGGTTGCGGTACGCGACTCGGGTGAAACCGGCGCCACGGATCCACTGGCTGAGAGTCACCTGGTCCGGCCAATCCCGGATGGAATCGGCGAGGTACGTGTACGCCTCCGGATTGGAGCTTGCCGCGCCGACTATCGACGGCATGAGGTATCGCATATAGGCACCGTATCCGGCGCGGAAGATCGCCCGCGCCGGCTTGGAGAATTCGCAGATCACGAGCCTCCCGCCGGGTTTGAGCACCCGATACATTTCGGCGAGCGCCTTCTTCGGGTCCTCGATGTTGCGGAGCCCGAAGGAGATGGTGACGGCGTCGAACTCGCCATCGGCGAAGGGAAGCGCCATCGCATCCGCCTGAACGAAGGTGATGGTCGGATGCTTCTGCCGCCCGACCTCGATCATGCCGGGGGAAAAGTCGGCGGCAACCACTTCGGCGCCGCTCTTGGCCAGCGCGGCCGAGCTTGTTCCCGTGCCGGCGGCGATGTCGAGGATGCGTTCGCCGGAAAGCGGGGCGACGGCGCGGGTCGTGGCGAGGCGCCAGATGAAGGAATTGCCCATCGACAGCACGCCGTTCGTGCGGTCGTAGTGCTTCGCGACCCCGTCGAACATCTCTGCGACCTCTTCGGGTTGCTTAGTCAGATCTGCCTTCGCCACCCCCCAAGTGTAGTTCAGCGGCGCCGTGGGTCAGCGGGGCCCGGGGGAAGCCGGGATAGTGTTGATCGAGTGACCGAATCAGATCCAATGCGCGGTCGAACGCCGGTATCCCCACTCACTGTCGAGACTACGGAGACCCCCGACCTCGGGCCGCTCGTGCCAATGCTTGAGCCGTCGAATCCCCTGCTCTGGATGCGCCGCGGATTCGGGCTGGTCGGCATCGGTGAGGCCGTCCGGCTCGAATTCAGCGGGCCGAACCGAATGGCGGATGCCGCGGTGGCGTGGCAGCGAATAGCTGCCGACGCTACCGTGACCGATCCCCTCAAACAGACCGGGACCGGGCTGGTCGCCTTCGGAAGCTTCGCCTTTTCCGATCACTCCGCAAGGTCGAGCGTTCTCATCGTGCCGTCGCTCATCATCGGCCGCGACAAGGGCCAGAGCTGGGTGACCCGCGTCTCTACCGGGGTTCTCCCGACGGCGGGCGTGCCTCCGCTCACCCCGCCTCCACTCATCCCATATGGCGAGCAATATCGCGTCGCTCTTCACCCCGGCGCGCTCGCATCGGATGGTTACCGCACGGCCGTCGAGTCGGCGGTCGACCGGATTCGCAACCACGAGCTCAGCAAGGTGGTGCTCGCGCGCGATCTAGTCGGACAGCTGCCCGAGGGGGCGGACGTGCGCCGGATCATCGACGTGCTCGCGCTCGGCTACCCGGACTGTTGGACGTTCAGCGTCGACGGATTCATCGGCTCCAGCCCTGAAACGCTGGTCAGCGTGAGCGCGGGATCGGTCACTGCCCGGGTGTTGGCCGGTAGCGCCGCGCGTGGGCTGGATGCCGACTCAGACCAGGACGCCGCCACCGCGCTGGCGACCTCGGCGAAGGATCAGGACGAGCACCAATACGCGGTGCAGAACGTGATCGCTTCGCTTCGGGCGCACAGCGCCGACGTCATGGCGAGCGAGATACCGTTCACCCTCAAGCTTCCGAACCTGTGGCACCTGGCAAGCGATGTCGAGGGCGACCTCACCGACGGGTCGACCTCCCTCGACCTCATCCAGTCCTTGCATCCGACGGCCGCCGTCGCGGGGACACCCACCGCCGACGCCCTTCGTCTGATCGACGAGCTCGAGCCGTTCGACCGCGGCCGCTACGCCGGGCCGGTTGGTTGGGTCGGAGCGGCCGGAGACGGCGAGTGGGCCGTCGCCTTGCGCAGCGCCCAGTTCGAGCCGGACGGCCGCCTCACCGCCTACGCTGGGGCCGGCATCGTGGCGGATTCGGTCCCCGAGCGAGAGCTGCTCGAGACCCGGATGAAGTTCCGGCCGATAGCCGAGGCGCTCAACTGACGCTGGGCCAGGTGTAGCGCGGTCAGGACGCCGCCACCG
>JAUZFY010000116.1 GCA_030840185.1 Microbacteriaceae bacterium
GAGCCTTGCAGGGCGAGTTCCGAAAGGCGCCCGTGCTCCTGAGCGACACCGATCCGGGTCGCGTCCGGTACTACGAATTGGTCTCCCGATTCGACGGCGCGATGGATGCCGCGGCCGCCAACCCCTACCTCGTCGGCGCGCTGCGCTCGCTTCGACCGCACCTCGCGCGCATCCGGCGAGTATCCAAGGACAATCTGGATCGCCTGCACACCGCCGCCCGTGAGCACCTACTGATCGTGGACGCCGTTCTCGCCGGGGACGCCGAACTCGCCGCCGCCGCCACGAGGGTGCACCTGCACCAGAGCCTGCAAAGCGTGCTCGCCTCCGCCGAACGACTTACCGCCGTCTCAGCCTCAACCAAAGGACAATCGTGAAACTTCATTCGGTGCGCGTTCATCGCAGCGACGAGAATCTGCCCCGCGAGCGTCAACTCGCCTGGAGAATCGCCGAGGTTGCGGCCGACCCGGTGGCCGTCAGTGACGAACTGACCGAGATGGTGATCAACCGCCTGATCGACAACGCGGCGGTAGCCACCGCGTCGCTCAGCCGCCGCCCGGTCGTCGCCGCGCGCGCGCAAGCCGAGCGTCATCCGTACGAGCCGGGATCGACGGTGTTCGGCGTCGACGGTCGGTTCAGCCCGGAATGGGCGGCCTGGGCCAATGGGGTGGCGGTGCGGGAGCTGGACTACCACGACACCTTCCTTGCCGCCGAGTACTCGCACCCGGGTGACAACATCCCGCCCATCCTCGCCGTCGCCCAGCACCTCGGCAAGTCGGGAGCCGACCTCGTCCGCGGCATCGCGACCGGGTACGAGATTCAGGTCGACCTCGCCAAGGCGATCAGCCTGCACGCCCACAAGATCGACCACGTCGCCCATCTCGGGCCGAGCGCGGCAGCCGGCATCGGCACGCTGCTCGGGCTGCCCGTCGAGGTAATTTTCCAGGCCATCGGTCAGGCGCTGCACACCACGACCGCGACCCGGCAGTCGCGCAAGGGCGAAATCTCCAGCTGGAAGGCGTACGCCCCGGCCTTCGCTGGCAAAATGGCGGTCGAGGCCGTCGATCGTGCGATGCGCGGCCAGACCAGCCCGACTCCGATCTACGAGGGTGAGGACGGGGTGATCGCGTGGCTGCTTGATGGACCGGACGCGAGCTACGAGGTGCCGCTACCGGAGGCCGGCGAAGCCAAGCGCGCCATCCTCGACTCCTACATCAAGGAGCACTCGGCCGAGTATCAGGCGCAGGCACTGATCGACCTCGCCCGCCGGCTGCACAACGCGCACCCGCTGCTCGGCGTGGACACGATCGAGCGCGTCGTCATCCACACCAGCCACCACACTCACTTCGTCATCGGATCAGGTGCCAACGACCCGCAGAAATACGACCCGAGCGCGAGCCGCGAGACCCTCGACCACTCCATTCCCTATATCTTCACCGTCGCGCTGCAGGACGGGGAATGGCATCACGAGCGCTCCTACGCGCCGGATCGCGCCAACCGCCCCGACACCGTGGCGCTCTGGAATCGGGTCGTCACCACGGAGGACGCGGAATGGACTCGCCGCTACCACTCGATCGATCCGGCCGAGCAGGCCTTCGGCGGTCGCGTCGAGATCGTGCTGACCGACGGAACGACGATCGTTGACGAGATCGCCGTCGCGGACGCGCATCCGCTCGGCGCCCGCCCATTCGACCGGGAGAACTACATTGCCAAGTTCCGCACTCTCGCGAGCGACGCTCTCGAGCCCATCGAAGCGGATCGTTTTCTCCACGTCGTGCAGCGTCTGCCTCAGCTCACTGCCGAGCAGCTCGGCGGCCTAACCGTCACAGCCAAGCCGGGATTAATCGTCCCCGGCCCGAAGGGACTCTTCTGATGCTCTACGCCTCCACGTCACCGGCCGACAAGCGCGCTACGTTCCGCGCTGCGCTCGCGAGCGGCGAACTTCAGCTCGTTCCCGGCGCCTTCAACCCGCTGAGCGCGAAGCTCATCCAAGAGAAGGGCTTCGACGGCGTCTACATCTCGGGGGCGGTGATCGCCGCAGATCTCGGACTGCCCGACATCGGTCTCACGACCCTCACCGAGGTGGCGCTGCGGGCACGGCAGATCAGTCGCATGACCGACCTGCCCACCCTCGTCGACGCTGACACCGGATTCGGCGAACCGATGAACGTCGCGAGAACCGTGCAGGAACTCGAGGATGCCGGCGTCGCCGGACTGCACATCGAGGACCAGGTCAACCCCAAGCGGTGCGGGCACCTCGACGGGAAGGCCGTCGTCGACTCCGAGACGGCGACCAAGCGCATCCGGGCCGCGGTCGACGCCAGACGCGACCCGAACCTGCTGATCATGGCTCGCACGGACATCCGTGCCATCGACGGTCTCGCCGTTGCGGTCGACCGCGCGAAGGCGCTCGTCGACGCCGGGGCGGATGCGATCTTCCCCGAGGCAATGGTCGATCTCTCCGAGTTCGAGGTGATGCGCAAGGCCGTGGACGTGCCGATCCTCGCCAACATGACCGAATTCGGAAAGAGCGAGCTGTTCTCCGTCGATCAACTCGCCGGCGTCGGGATCAATCTGGTCATCTTTCCGGTGAGCCTTCTGCGGCTCGCGATGGGGGCAGCGGAACGTGGCCTCGATACGATCAAGAGGGATGGATCGTTGAATTCGGAGGTGACGAACATGCAGTCGCGTGCGAGGCTCTATGAACTGCTCGACTACGAGGCATACGGCTCGTTCGACCGATCGATCTTCAACTTCCAACTTCCCGCTTCCTGATTCAGGAGCACG
>JAUZFY010000128.1 GCA_030840185.1 Microbacteriaceae bacterium
GACCGATGCTCCCCCTCGGCCCGCACTGGCTGCGGCCGGGGCGCTCGCTTCGGTTGGGACTCCGGTGCTCGCCGACCTCGGCACTGGCCACCTGACCGGCCGGTTCAGTCCCGGCAAGGCAGGGATCAACGTCATTACCTTCGACCTCACCGACGCCGGGGGTGTTCCCATAGTGCCGCTGAGTACGCCGCAGGTCAGCGTTGCCGAGCCGAACCTGAGCCTCGGACCACTGGTCGCCGAGGTTAAGCCCGGCAACCAGCCGGGAAGCTATCGTGCCGTGGTGGTTCTGCCCGTGGCGGGCGAGTGGAAGATCACCGCCGCCGTCCGGGTCAACGAGCTGGAGCAGCCCGCGGCCGTCGCCGATGTGGTTGTCGTGCGCTGAGTCGGGCCGGTTCCAGCTCGGCGTGAGACATCGCCGGCGACCTGGCTCTTGAGCTTCGACAGGTGTCCGTGTCAGCTGCCGACGTCGACCAACTCATCGAGCGGATCACGGTCAGTCGAATCGGACCCGGCTTCCCCAAGTGCTGTAGGAGGCCCCGGCAGTAACGGGAATCGCAGGGTAAAAATGGTGCCTCGACCGAGCGAGCTGGCCACCGAGACAGTGCCGCCGCGGGCTTCCATCGCCGCCTTGACGATGGCAAGACCTAGCCCGCTTCCGGCCCGCTCGCCAGCGGACGGCGCGGTCCGGAAAATCTCGAACACCGAGTCCAAATCGGCAGCGGGGATACCCGCCCCGCTGTCCCGGACGGTCAGCACAAGCTCGTCACCTTGAGCGTCTGACGTCATCGCGATGGTGTCTCCTGGACTTGTGAACTTGACGGCGTTTTCGAGCAGGCAGTCCAGAACGGCCTCGAGTCGCTCATTGTCGCCCTGCATCGTGCCGACCGCACTCCGGGCGCTCCAGCTCCGGTCGGCGGTGACCGACCATCGGCGCAGGATCTCTGCCAGCATTCGGTCGACGTCGACGGGCTCAAGGGCCGACGGTTCCACGACCCGAACAAGGGTGAGCAAGTTGGTCGCCAATGCGGACGCCTTGACGAGTTCGGCCACCACCAACTCCGCGTCCTCCCGCACCGTCGATTCAGCCGACTGATCTGCAATGAGTTGCGCGTAACCCCTGGCGATTGTCAGCCGAGTGCGTACCTCGTGCGAACCGAATCGAGCGGCGTTCTCCCGCTGCTCACTGCGGTGGCGGTCGGCCTGCTGCAGTGCTCGCAACCGAAACTGAGCGTTCCACTGCCGGTTCACATGCCAGATCAACAGCAACAGAATTGCGCCCATGAGGACGGTCTCGCTGGTTTCTTCCCACTTGATGATCCCCGTCGCCGCGTGACGGACCAGGGCGACCCCGGTCACTACCGTGATGACGGCGAAGACGACAAGAGTGGCACGGCGGGGCCACGGGCACAGTCCGTAAAGCAGCGCGAAACTGGCCCAAACGAGGTGATAGGGGATGGTCTCATTCCCGGGCAGCGCAAAGGTAAGGTAGCAGTTCACCCCCGCGAACACCGCCCAGGCGACGACGAGGACTAGCCTAAGCCGCGATCCGATATCCGACATTGCGCACCGTTTCAATCTTGTCGTTCGACAGTTTCCATCTCAGTCGGCGCACGCAGACGTCAACGACGTTCGTGCCGGTGTCAAATCTCGTCCCCCAGACCCGCTCGAGCAGCTCGGCCCGCGTACATGGTTCCGGGGCCCGCTGGAGGAGGTAGGCCAGCAGCACGAACTCCCGTTGGGTCAACGGGATGCGGCGCCCGTCGAGCACGAGTTCCCGTTGCTGCAGATCGATCTCGATGCCGGCCTTGCGGAGGTAGCGGGGAACCGTCACGGCTGATGCTTGCGATGATGACGGCGTCCGGATTCGTGCGCGCACTCGGGCCAGTAGCTCGGCGTTGGCGAACGGTTTGGCCAAGAAATCCACCGCACCGCCCTCCAGGACACCGACCCTCGTCTCAACCTGCGTCATCGATGACAACACCAAGACTCGACTTGACGGACGGGATTGCATTAGTGAGGCGAGGACATCCTCGCCGCGTCCGTCCGGCAGGACGAGGTCAAGGATGATCAGTTCCGGGTCTACCGCGCGGATCGCCGTCAGGGCACCTGCCACCGTGCCAGCAACGGTAACCGTGTAGCCGGCACCACCGAGGATGCGGCCAATGAGTTGGGCCAGCACCGGCTCATCCTCGACGACCACGAGGCGATGCACAACGTCGCCCATTCCTTCACGCCTCTCACGTGGCGGCAGCTTTGCCGCTCTGGCTGATGCAATGGGGGACTTCAGCTCTCGATAGCACCAAGTCGAGTTTGTTTCTTAGCTCAAATGGAATGTACCACTTTATGTCCTCCAAATTGAGGACAATTTTTTTATACCGATCGTGGGGCCACCGCAGCCGCATTATGGATGCAGTGCTCGGGTCCGGCCTTCTGTCCACGGCTCGCCTCGGCGGTCCGAATCCGGACTGTCCAGCTCCTTGGACGCTTATGGATGGAGCAAAGCATGATCACCTCACCGACGAGGAGGGTGGAACGGTCGCGGCCCGCTGATCGATGGGCACTAGACGCAGCGATGCGCAGACTTGGCGGAAACCCATGTCGGCGTCGGATTTTCGGGCGGCGACTAGGCCTTTCCCTCGCCGAACGCGAGGAGCAGCAGGTGGTGCGCCCCGAGGATAGTCGAGAGGCCCTGGTGAGCTGAATTCTCAACTTCCGTTGGGATTCATCACCTGGCTGATAAGTCACAACCGGCCACAATAGGGCCCAAATGGAGGGGATGA